>DATMOQ010000363.1:0-2221 GCA_035568195.1 Gemmatimonadales bacterium | reverse complement strand
AGGATGTGGGTCCGGAACCAGACGGACGTCGGCTGGCCAAACTCGATGGCGCCCAGAGAAGTCCCGGTCCCGTGCCACCCGCCGTGGTTCCAGGGTCCGAGTGCGATGAAATTGAGGTGCGTCGAGTCGGACGGCTCCAGGGTCTTGTAGATCTCGAGGGGACCGAAGAAGTCTTCCTGATCCCACCACCCTCCCACCGCCAGGGTCGGCACCGTGGTGTGGGTCAAGACGCGTTCCGCCGCCCGACGTTGCCAGTACTGATCGTAGGCCGGGTGCGCGACGAACGACGCCCAGGTCGGGAACTTGCCGTGGAGCATGGAATCCGAGATCACGGACAAGGGCCAATGCCGGTAGTACCAGTCGAACATGTCGTCCGACCCGACATCGAAGTTGGTATTCTCGTTCCCCGACTCGAGCAGGGTGGAATACTCGAGCCCGTACGTCATCCGGAACGCGCCGTTGTGGAAGAAATCGTCTCCGAGCCAGGTGTCGGTCATGGGCGCCATCGGCGCCGCCGCTTTGAGGGCGGGATGCGGATGCACCTCGGCCATCTCCGTGAGCCAGCCGGGATATGACGTACCGGTCACCCCCACCCGCCCGTTGTTGTTGGCGATGTGGTGGATCATCCAGTCGATGGTGTCCCAGGTATCGGTGCTCTCGTCCGTGCCCGCGGTGTCGCCCGGGAGACGCGCCGGCCGGTTCATGAGGAAGGCGCCCTGCGACTTGTAGCGCCCCCGGATGTCGGCGCTGACGAAGATGTACCGTTCGGCCGCAAGCTCAGTGAGCAGGTTGTTGTGATATCCACCGGTCGCGCTGTACGGGGTGCGCGTGAGAATGATGGGAAAGGGGCCGCCCGAAATGGCGTTCGGCGACGCGATCTCGATGAAGAGCTTCACTCCGTCCCGCATCGGGACCATGGCGTCGGTGATCGTGTAGAGGGAATCCGGCACGCCCTGGGCGGCGAGCCCGGGAGCCAGAAGGATTCCCGCGAGGACGAGGACGGCGGACTGACGTTTCATCGTCGCATCCTGTGAATGAGAGATGTCGGCGTCATGGTTCCCATCCTCAAGGATGGGCCCGGTGAATCATTGCGCTTGAAGCGCAGCGCTGTCTCGGGCCCACCCTTCAGGGTGGGAACGGGGCGAGCCGATCGAGACGCTCTATCTCCCCCCCGCCGGAAGATTCCTGAGCAAATAGCGGGTCAACGTCGTGTAGACGTACAGCGTGGTCCCCCGCCCTTCACAGATACAGTGGGTCCGGTTGGGATAGACCATGAAGTCCACCGGCTTATCCAGCGCGATCAGCCGATTCAGGAGCCGCTCGGTTCCCTGATAGTGGACGTTGTCATCCCCCGAGCCGTGCATCACCAGCAGACGACCCGTCAGGCCCTCGGCGAAGTTCGCGGGCGTCCCGATGCGGTACCAGTCGGGATGATCCTGCGGGGTGCCGAGGTAGCGTTCCTGATAGATGGTGTCGTAGAGACTCGGGTCTGCGACGGGCGCCACCGCCATGCCCATCGAAAAGAGATCGCCGTGCCGCACCATGTCGTTCAGGGTGCTCGACCCGCCCCCACTCCATCCCCACACGCCCACGCGGGACAGGTCGACGTACTTGTGCACCTGCGCGAGGGCGCGCACCCCGTCGGCCTGCTCCTGCGATGACAGGACGCCGAAGTGGCCGTATACCGCCTTGCGCCAGGCCCGTCCCCTGGGTGCCGGCGTTCCGCGGTTGTCCACGCTCGCGATGATGTAACCCTGGTCGGCCAGGGCGCCGTACCAGAGACCCTGGTTCCCCTGCCAGTTGTCGAGCACGGTCTGCCCCGCGGGCTCGCCGTACACGTAGAGCAGGACCGGGTAGGTCTTGGTGGAGTCGAAGTTCGCCGGCTTGATCATCCAGCCGTCGAGCGTTGCACCGTCGGGAAGCGGCGCCTTGAAGAACTCCATGGGGTGGACATACGGCTTGACCGCCGCCGCCAGGCGCGCGTTGTCCAGAAGCACGCGAACCACCTGCTGAGAGGGGAGCTTCACCAGCTCGGTGGTCGGCACCGTGGTCGTGTTCGAATAGAAGTGAAACGCCCAGTGGGCGTCGGGAGAGATGTCGTAGAAGTGGAAGCCGGATTGGGGAGCGGGCGACACGCGTTCCGCTTTGCCGGAGCCGTCGAGGCGGGAGCGGTAGAGGTAGCGCTGGGTCGCGTTGTCGGGGGAGGCGCCGTAGTAGATCC
>DATMOQ010000362.1:0-6358 GCA_035568195.1 Gemmatimonadales bacterium | reverse complement strand
ATGCCTTCCGCTCGCGGAACGGTTCTCCCCATTCTCATCGGCGGCGCTGTGATCGGCGTCCTGCTCTCCTGCAGGAACGTCGACGACCTCCCCGCGCCTGCCGACATCGCCGGCGGTTGGGTCTACACCGAGACGCTGGCCGACAACCTGTTCCAGATCACCTGCGCCGACACGGGGACCTACACGTTCAATCAGGATGGACCGAAGTTCTCAGGGAATTTCGTGCAGTCGGGCATCTGCCGGAACGGGACAGCCAAGTTCTACAACACGGGGCACGGGTTGGTCACGGGAGGATCGGTGACGAACGTCCGCCTGCAGTTCACGGCGGCCGATCTCTGCGCGTACACCGGCCAACTCTCCGCCGCCCATGACGCGGTGAGCGCGGGGACCGGCCTCTGCGACTTCGTGGACTCGACTTCCGGGCGGCACTACTCGTTGGCCATCAACTGGTCCATGGCCCGCCAATAGCCGTCAGTGGGCGTGCCGACGCTCCGCCCAGCTCCGCCGCTCGCTGCTCATCCGCCGCTCGCCGTCCCGTCGTTCCTTCCCCGCCCGCCGCTCCTGGCTCGCCGCCGACTCCAGCTCGCGACGATGCTCCGCGCGCCGCTCGCCGGCCTTCCGCCGCGGGAACAGCGCCCGACGGTCGAACGGCCGCCGGCGCCGCTCGCTTTGAGACGTGGTCTTGTGCTCCATACGCCCAAACTGCTCCCCCCCACACGCTCCCGCTAGGGGGCCGCCGCCGCTACTCTCTACTCTTCATGCACCGATTTGTGATGGCCGTCACGCTCGCCGGCGCTCCATTGCTTCCCTCGGCCGCCCAATCGCCCCGGGACGCCAATCCGGAACGCCCTACCTACGCCACGCACGCATACGCGGTGGCTCCCGGATACCTCGAAGTGGAACAGGGGATCAGCGCCTTCGGCGTATCATCGTACGCCGCGGGAACCAGCTGGAACGTCGCCGTCAAGCTTGGGCTCTCGCCTAACCTGCAGGCGGAGGTCTTCGGTCCGTTCTACGCGCGGACGTCCGGAGGGGGCGGAGTGGGCGACCTGGGACTCTCACTCAAGCTCCGGGCTGATCTCTCCGCGAAATCCGCGTTCGCCTTCATCCCCGCGGTCACCGCGCCCACCGGAAGCGTGGCCAAGGGCCTCGGCGCCGGCCAGGCCCTAGGGGCCGCGACTGCGGTCTACAGCGTGGACCTGCCGGCATCGCTCCACTTCGACTTGAACGCGGGCCCCGCGGGTCTCGGCGCGGGCGCGCCTCAATGGTTTTTCTCCGTCAGCGGCTCGTGGACCACGGGAGTGGTGGGCGTGACCGCCGAGTGCTTCGATTTCACGCCCGGCGCTGCCGCACCGCGATTCGCCGGCGTGCTGGGCGCGCTCACCTTCCGCCTCGCTCCCTGGGCAGTGCTGGATGCCGGCGGCGTGCACGGAACTACCTCGGGGTCGCCGAACTCGCTGTTCCTCGGTCTCACCACCAATCTGGGGCGGGCCTTCTAGAGGGGCGTCGGCCCATCCGGATCGGCATTCGCCTCGGGCTCCGGGCGCCCCGACAAGAGCTCGTAGATCTGCACCGCCGGTATGAGCAGCAGCAGCTCCGCGTGGCCCGTCGCCGCGACGAGCGCGACTCCCGCGACCGCGATGGCCGGGACTGCCAGCCAATCAATCGGCTTGGACTGGTTCGGAGACGCGAGCGTCGCCGCGGCGACCATTCCCAGTCCCTCACCCAGCACGGCACCCCATGCCGCCCCTTCGAGCCCAAGCTCGTCGGAGCCTCCACTGCGGGAGTCGAGGTGGTAACCGATAATGCCGCCGGCAACGAAACCCGTCGCGCCTCCGAGCAAGGCCGCGAAGGCGCGTCCAGCCGGAGTGGCGGCGACTGAGGAGTCGAGATGCACGGGGCGAATGGATGAGCCGGAGGTCCGAAGTGACACCGCGCCCGGGACCCAGGGCTTGGTGAGCCGCTGGGCGACCACGGGCGCGGCGTACAACGCGAATGCCAGGCCGACAAACCAATGAAGTGGGCGCATGAGGCTCCTGGGAAGTTTGTTCTCCCAGAATACCCCGGACCTGGGTCCGGGGTCAGGCCCCCCGGCTCAGTGCACCCAGACTGCTCCGATCGAGATCCCTTCCACGTCCCCGATACCGGCCGAGAGCCGGGCATCAAAGCGCCGGGTGAGTCGGAAATCTGCCCCGAGGCCCAGCGAGAAGTCGACGTGACCACCCCCATCCGCGACGAAGAACGCGGTGGGCTGGACGTAGGGCACGATACTCACGGGGGAGTCCTGCACGTCGAGGCGCCGCCCCAGCGACAGCCCCACGGGAATGATGAGCTCGGACGCCCCGGACACGAGGCGCGCGCCGGCGCCGATGATCAGCGCGCCGTCGAGCGGGAAGTCTTCGTTGTGCGACAGCACCCGTTCGCGACCCTCGACGCCGAGGAGCAGCTGGGTGTTGCCGGCGCCGCCGGGGGCGAAGAGGCCGCCCTTGAACCCGATGTCGAAATGCCCGCTCGAGACCCGGTAGGCGCCTTCGAAGGCGGTGCCGCCGCCGTCGGGGAAGCTCACCAGGACTCCGAACTCGGAGTTCGTGAATGCGCGATAGGGCGCGTTGAACGTGGTGGTACCGGTGGCCTGCGCGGCCAGGACGGTGGTCGGGCCGGCGGCACACACGGCCAAGAGGGCCAGTAGAGTCGCTCGTTTGTACGACATCATCGCTCCTGTCGAGGTTGAATTCGTGCGACTCCGTTACCCGAGGGATCCCCTCGCGTTCCGCAATCGGCCGACCTCGACAGGAGTGATGGCCGTCACTACGACGGCAGAGGGCGTTGCGCGGGCGAAGCGGCTAGCGCCAATGTCCTTCCACCCAGTACCACGTGTGTCCGTGATGGCGCCAGCGGCCCGGTTCCCACTGGTGATAGCCGCGTTCAGCCACCACCCAGTGGCCGGCCACCCAATTGTAGTCTCCGCCACTCCACCCCCAGTGACCGCCGATCCAGACGTACCCCGTTCCGGGGGCGACGCCGATCACTTCCACTCGTTCGGGTGGCGGACGCCGCTCGACGATCACGGCACCCGGCGGGGGAGGCGGAACGCACGCGACGGCGCCGGCCAGCAGGATGGCCGTAGCCGCGAGCGAGCAGGAATGCAGGAAGCGTTTCATCGTCAGGGCTCCGATTGTGGGAGTCGACTCGCAGTACCCAGGAGACGCGAAAACCGTTCCGTGGTTAATTGGATCGAGACCCCTGAGCGGTGATCGACGTCACAACGACAATGAGGCGTCGAATCGAGGGTCGCGGGAGGGCGACCGCATGCACCAGAATGCCCCGCGCTCTCAGCGCCGCCGGCCCAAGACTGGGGCGCGGTCATCTGACCGGAAGCTCGGGTCAGCACGCATCCTGCATCCCGACAAGGTGATGCTCGACCCCGCCCGATTGTTACAGACGGCGCAAGACGTGCAGGGTGTAGGCGTCAATGATCGCCCTGGCCGGGAGGGATCGGCGGACTCGCCGAGCACACCATGCGTAAGAGCGGTGAGCGCCGACGCGACTCGGGTCGGCGCATCATCAAAGAGCGGCGCCGGGACAGCGTCCCGGTGCCCATCGAGCGGCGGGATGGAGTCGAACGCCGAACTGGGAGTCGGCGATCAGGATTCGAGCGACGTCGTCTTCAAGACTTTTGAGGCACGGAGGGCACAGGACTCGAACCTGTAAGGGCTTGCGCCCAGCGGTTTTCAAGACCGCCGCCTTACCAATTAGGTCTAGCCCTCCCGATTCGCCATCCTAGGGGATCGGCCCCCGCGCGTCAACGGACCGCGGTGGGGCCGTTCCCGAGCGACGTGTTCCGGAAGACCGAATCGGCCCGGGCTGACTCGAGCGCCGCCAGGGCCGGATTCTTCTTCTGCAGCGCCCCCGCCAGGCTCTGATACATCACGCCATAGGTATACAGGATCCCCTCGGACGGACGGTCGACCCAGCCGCGCGGCCGCTGCCGCGTGGTGGTGGCGTGGTGATAGATGTCCGTGAGCAGGGTGGTGGTGCGGGGGAGGTTCACGTACCCCATCTCCGGCGACAGGACGATGCTGTCGTTCGCCACGAGCGGGGCGGTCACGAGCTTGCGGGCAAATCCCTGGCCCTCGAGGTACGCCGACAACCCGAACTGGTCGGGATAGTACCCCGTGGTGCGCGAGAAATAGATGGGCCGGTGCCCCAGCTGATCGCGGATGACCAGCAGGACCACGACGTCGGCCCGCTCGAGGTAATCCTTCCCCATCATCTGCGGATCGATGGTGATCGGCAGGTTGCCGAAGTGCACCATGGAGCGCTGCTGCACCGGCACCGCCGGCTGGATCTGGTCGATCTGTTCCGGCGTCATGGCGATGGGCGGCCCGGACGGTTTGGGCCAGCTCCGGCCGCGATAGATGGCCGGCGCGGTGGTCGAGTCGAAGTCGGCCAGCGGCCGTCGCTGCATCTGCCGCAGGTACCAGTCCGTGTTCGCGAGCGACAGATTCACCACCGTCACGTCCTGCCGGACATGCTCCACTTCCTGCGCGTACCAGAGCGGGAAGGTGTCGTTGTCGCCGGCGGTGACCAGCACGCCGTACGGCTCCACCGACTGCAGCAGATCCACCGCGAAATCCCGGGCCAGCGTCTCCCCCCGCCGTGACGCGGTGAGGCGATTGCCGAAGAGCGGCACCAGGGCGATCAAGAGCACCGGACTGGCCATCGCCCAGCGGCGCTGGTCCGACGGCTCGCGGAGCTTGAGGCCGTCCTGCAGCCACTCCATGATCGTGGCCAGCCCCATCCCCACCCAGATGCCCCAGAGCGCGAACGAGCAGATGAAGAAATAGTCCCGCTCGCGGACTTCGCGCGGGATGCAGTCGCCCGTCGGCACGGGACCGCAGGTGGCCTTCGTGGGATCCCAGGAGAATCCGTACTTGAAGTCCAGGTAGAAGATCAGGAGCAGCGTGAACGTCAGCATCAGCATCGTCATCGCGATGGCATGCCGCCGGTTGGCGTTCCAGTGCCGGACCGCCCCGAGGACGCCCAGGAAGCCGAAGATGACGGCCAGCGCGGCCTGGAAACTCTGGCGGAGATCGTGCGCCCATTGCCATCCGAAGTACTGCGCCCACATGCCCAGCTGGGCGACGAACGTCGCTTGCCGCTCGGTGATGGGAGGCTTGCCGTACTGGGCGCGGGTCAGGACGTCCCGGAGCGCCGCCCAGTGGATGGGCTCGCCCTCGTTGATGGGCGGGAAGTGCGCCGACCGGATGGGCAGGAACAGATAGACCGAGACGCCCACGGCGGCCACGCCGAGGGCCACGAGCGCGAAGCGCCAGTTGCGGGTGTAGAACGTGAAGGTCAGCGCGACGGCGAAGATGCCCAGGGCGAGGTAGAGGGGCGCGAAACTTTCGAGTCCGGTGCTGACGATCACGCCGAACACGGACGTGAAGGCCGCCCACTGACCCCATTCCGCCAGTCGTCCCGCCTCGGTGGCGGCGCGCTGGGTCATCAGCGGCGGGAAGAGCAGCACCACCACCACGGGCCCCACCAGCACGCCCATCATGTGGTTCGTCGACGTCAGCGCCAGGAGATAGACGATCGCCAGGAGGTGATGATCGTGCGCCTCGCCCGCCGGCTGGTCGTCCCAGCGCACGATGAGCCACAGAATAAGCGCGATCGACAGCAGCGACAGCGTGTAGACCTTCTCGTTCACCACGGACTGGTTCCACACCGTAAACGCCGTCGCCGCGACGAGCGCGCCGGCCAGGGCGGCCAGACGCCGGGGCAGGGCCAGCGGCACGATGTCCCGGAGCCAGCGCTCCCCGATCAGGAACCAGCACCCCGCCGCCACGGCGCTGGTGGCCGCCGCGAAGAAATTGATGCGGGCCGCGTACCCGGCCGCCCAGGGGATCATGCCCCACACGTGGGCCATCATGGTGAACAGCGGATTTCCGGGCGGATGCGGAATGCCCAGCACTTTCGCCGCGGCGAGGTATTCCGACGTGTCCCAGAACTGCGTGGTGGGCGCGAGCGTGACGATGTAGAGCACGAGCGCACCGATGACCACTCCGAGGGCCATCAGGTACGGCGGTCGCTTCGCGGCGGTGTCGTCCATCACGGGTCGGGTTTGAGAGGCCTGAAAGCTAACCATCCCCTAGGGTGTGGGCGGTACGAGTTGGAACTGGAACCGGGTATTCCCCAGAATCGCGACCGCCAGGGCGTACGCCTGCTGCGCCCGGGTCGGATCCGACTTCGCCAGCACCTCGGCGATGGTGTCGTAGGTGATGATGTAGGGCACCAGGATGTTCTGGGACGCGCCGTCCACCCAGCCCCGGGGACGGGTCCGCCCGGCGCTGGC
>DATMOQ010000361.1:0-6644 GCA_035568195.1 Gemmatimonadales bacterium | reverse complement strand
CGAGCAGGTGGTCGAGCGCGAACCGCCCGCGCGCCTGAAACGGGCGATCCTCGATGCGCTGCCCCAGCCTGCCCGCGCGTCACCAGGCGCGCTGCTGCGGTGGGCCGCCCAAGGGTTGAGATTCGTCACGAAACCAATGGAGGATGCGATCATGACCAAGAAGGCATTGCTCATCGGAAGCGCCGCGGCGGCAGTCGTGATCGTCGCCGCCGGGCTCATCACCGGCTTCCCCCCGCTCGGCCGCGACGCCGGCACCATCGGCGGCGTCGAGGCGGCGGCACGGTATCACGGCCGGGTCATGACCGAGGCCGACGTGTCGCTCAAGAATCCCGACATCCAGGCGCTGTTCCAGAATGACCAGATTCTGCACCTGGTGCAGAGCGACGCGTTCCGCCAGGTGATGCAGAACCAGGCGTTCCGGCAGATCATGGCCTCCGACGCCTTCCGTCAGATCATGGCCTCGGACGCGTTCCGTCAGCTGATGGCCAATGATGCGTTCCGGCAGCTGCAGGCCAACGAGGCCTATCGGCAGCTCCAGGCCAGCGAGGCGTTCCGCCAGCTCCAGGCCGGCGCGGCGTTCCGCCAGCTCCAGGCGCAGGACGCGTTCCGGCAGATGCAGTCGGCCGACGCCATGCGCCAGCTGCAGGCGAACGACGTGTTCCGTCAGCTCCAGGCCAACGACGCGTTCCGGCAGATCATGGCCTCGGACGCGTTCCGTGAGGTGATGGCGAACGACGCCTACCGGCAGATCATGGCCAACGACGCGTTCCGTCAGGTGATGGCGAACGACGCGTTCCGCCAGCTCCAGGCCTCGGACGCCTTCCGCCAGGTGATGGCCACGGACGCCTACCGCCAGATCATGGCCTCGGATGCGTTCCGTCAGCTCCAGGCGGCCGAAGCGTTCCGCTCCCTGTCGCAGAACCAGGCGTTGTCGCAGGCGTTCATGCGCGAGGCGATGCGCGCGCAGATGTAAGCCGAACCCCGTGGGGATCCCGGCCGCTCTAACGGGAGCCGGGATCCCCACGTAGCTTCTTCCCCTCCGACCATGCCACGATTCCGATACGTCCTGGCCTTCCTGGCCTGTGTGCGCGTGTGCGCGCCATCCGCGCTCGCCGCGCAGTTCCAGATCGTCGAGACCGGCGACATGCGGCTGGTCTTTACGTCGCCGCTCCAGTCCTACCTGGTCCCGCAGGTGGCCCGGAGCTTCGAAAACTCGCTGCAGTTCCACCGCCGCCTCTTCGACTACACGCCGTCCGGCCCGATCAACGTGCTGATGCACGACCTCTGGCACTACGGCAATGCCGGCGCGAGCCCGATCCCGGAGAACCACATCACCCTGGGGATCGAGCCGTACGACCACGACTACGAGTCCGCCCCGGCTCAAGAGCGGATTACCTCCTCGCTCAATCACGAGATGGCCCACATCGTGACCGTGGACAAGGCCACCGCGTCCGACCGGTTCTACCGGTCGCTCTTCTTCGGCAAGGTCACCCCCAGCTCCGCCGAGCCTCTGTCCATGGTCTACGGCTACCTGACCACGCCGCGGTGGTATGCGCCGCGGTGGTACCTGGAAGGAATCGCCGTCTATCTCGAGACCTGGATGAACGGGGGCGTGGGACGGGCCATCGGTCCCTACGATGAGATGGTGTTCCGCACCCTGGTCCGCGACAGCGCCAGGATCTACGACTTCGTCGGGCTGGAATCGGAAGGGACCACCATCGACTTCCAGGTGGGCGTGAACTCCTATCTCTACGGCACGCGCTTCATCAGTTACCTGGGACTGCGGTACGGGAACGACAGCCTGCTCGCGTGGTTCAACCGGACCGAGGGCAGCCGGCGGTACTTCTCCTCCCAGTTCCGCCACGTGTACGGCCGGTCGCTCGAAGACGAGTGGTCCCGATGGATCGCCTGGGAGCGCGATTGGCAGCAGGCCAACCTCGCGGCGATCCGGCGGCACCCGACCACCGTCTTTCGCCCCCTGACCGATCACGCGCTCGGCTCGGTGTCCCGGGCATACTATGACTCGACGAGCCGGAGCATTTATGTGGCCGCCCGCTATCCGGGCCAGGTCGCCTTCTTCGCCGCCATCGACGTCACGACCGGCAAAATCAGCAACCTTGGGGAGGTCCTGGGCGCGTCGGGATACTACGTCACCGCGCTGGCGTACGATGCGGCGTCCCGGACCCTCTTCTATACCACCAACAACGCCGATTGGCGGAACCTCTGCGCCCTGGACCTGGCCACCGGCCGGTCGCGGGTCCTGCTCCGGAACGCGCGGATCGGCGATCTCGCCTTCGATCCGGCGGACCGGTCGCTGTGGGGCGTCAGGCACGACAACGGGTTCTCGACCTTGGTCCGCCTCGCCCCGCCCTATCACGAGTGGAACCAGATCCAGACCCTGCCCTATGGGAGGGACCTGTTCAGCCTGGACATTTCACCGGACGGCTCCACCCTCATCGGATCTCTGTCGGAGATCAGCGGAAGCCACAAGCTGGTGCGGATGAACATCGCGGCGCTCCGGGCGGGAGACACCACGCCCGAGGTGTTGTACGAGTTCGGTGACTGGCCGCCCTCGAACTTCGTGTTCTCACCGGACGGGAAGTACCTCTTTGGCTCCTCGTACTACTCCGGGGTCTCCAACATCTACCGGTACGACCTCACCCGGCAGGACATGGAGCCCCTGAGCAATACGGAGACGGGCTTCTTCAAGCCGGTCCCTTTGTCCCCGGACTCCATCTTCGTCTTCCGGTATACCACCCGGGGGTTCGTCCCTTCGATCATCCCCAACGCGGTGCCGGACAGCGTGAGCGCGATCCGCTTCCTGGGGAACGAGATCGCGGCGACCCGGCCCGAAGTGCAGTCCTGGATCCCCCCGCGGGATTCGAGCCTCAACCTGGACTCGCTCACGACCACCGCGCGGCCCTACCGTTCCCTCGCCCACGTCGCGCTGAACAGCGCCTATCCCGTTCTGGAGGGATATCAGGATGCGGCCGGCACCAACGCCGTGGCGATCGGCGGGCGGGCCAACTTCTCCGATCAGGTCGGCGCGACCGCCCTGAATCTGACCGCGTCCTATTCTCCCGACGGGGCCCTGGCCACCGACGAGCGCCTCCACCTGCGCGCGGACTTCCAGTCCTGGAACTGGCGGGTCACCGCAGCCCTGAATCGCGCCGACTTCTACGACCTCTTCGGGCCCACGCGGGTCAGCCGCCGGGGCTATTCCCTCGGGGTGCAGTACCAGGGGACGCTCTTGCTGGACGACCCGAGGAGCCTGAGGTACACGCTGCAGCTGGCGGGGTATGGTCATCTCGCGACCCTGCCGGACTACCAGAACGTCGCGGCGCCCATCGACCGGCTCGTGTCGTTCTCCGCCGACCTCGCGTATGGATCGCTCCGGCGCTCGCTCGGCGCCGTCGAGGACGAGCTGGGCACGACCGCCAGCGCGACCGTGCACGCCAACTACGTCGGCGGGACGCTCTTCCCCCTCCTGAACCTGGATGCGTCCCACGGCTTCCTCCTCCCGCTCAATCACTCGTCGCTCTGGTTCCGGGCCTCGGCTGGGTCGGCGCTGGCCGGAGACCGGAGCAACCCCTTCGCCCAGTTCTTCTTCGGGGGCTTCGGCAACAACTGGGTGGACAACCGGAACGTCCGGCAGTTCCGGGAGACCCAGAGCTTCCCCGGCATCGGCATCGACGACGTCGGCGGGTCGAGCTACGGCAAGGCGCAGGTCGAGTGGGTACTGCCGCCCTTGCGGTTTCGGCGCGTCGGGATTCCCAGCTTCTATTTCCAGTGGGCCGATCTGTCGCTCTTCGCGACCGGGCTCATGACCGACGTGGATGAACCGGCCGCCCGGCGCACGCTCGCGAGCGCGGGCGCGCAGCTCGACTTCCGGCTGGTCACGCTCTCCCATCTCGAGTCCACGCTCTCGATCGGATTCGCGGTGGCCCACGAGGCCGGCGCCCCGCTCCACTCCACCGGGATGTTCTCGTTCAAGATCATGTGACGAGCGCCCTCGCCGTCGCCGTCAGTGTCCTGCCGGTCTTCGTATTCCTCGGGGCACTGGTACTCATCGACAGCTACAAGCTCGTCACGCTGCGAGCCATCCTGCTGTCGGTCGCCGCCGGGATGGTCGCCGGTCTCGCCGCCTGGGGGGCCAACATCTGGCTCAGGCCCGCGCTCGGCCTGGACTGGGACCAGTACTCGCGGTACGTCGCCCCCGTCGTGGAAGAGCCGCTCAAGGCCGCCTTCGTCGTGTATCTGCTGTCACGGAACCGGGTGGGCTTCGTCGTGGACGCCGCCATCCACGGCTTCGGGATCGGCACCGGCTTCGCGTTCCTGGAAAACCTTTACTACGTGCAGGCAACGCCCGGGGGAACGCTCTGGACCTGGGTCGTACGGGGGTTCGGCACCGCCATCATGCACGGGGGCGCCACGTCCATCGTGGCGATGGTGTCCAAGGCCCTGCAGAACCGCTCCGACGCGTTCAGAGTCTACCTCGTGGTTCCCGGGCTCTGCGTGGCCGTGGTCCTGCACTCGCTCTACAACCATTTCGTCCTGCAACCGGTCCTGGCCGCGGCACTCATCGTCCTGGTCTTTCCCGCGCTCAGCGTCGCCGTGTTCCAGCAAAGCGAACGCGGGACGAAAGCCTGGCTGGGAACCGGGTTCGACACGGACCAGGAGCTCCTCCGGGCCGTGCGCACCGGCCGAGTTTCGGGCACCCCGGTCGGGAAATACATCGCGACCGTCAAGAACCGCTTCCCCGCCGAAGTGATCGTCGACATGATGTGCCTCCTCAGGTTGCGCGCCGAGCTCGCCATCCGCGCAAAGGGAGTTTTGATGATCCGCGAGGCCGGGTTCGCAGCCCCCCCGGATCCGACCGTGAAGGACAAGTTTCAGGAGCTCAAGTACCTGGAAAAGAGCATCGGGAAGACGGGGCTGCGCGCGTTGCGTCCGTTCGTCCACGCCAGCACCCGGGATCTCTGGCAACTGACCGTGCTCGAGGGAGAGCGAGGATGACCACGCCACCCAGCCTGAGTGACGCCGAGAGACTCGCGCGCGAGATGGAAGTCGCGCGGAGCATCCAGCGCGACTTCCTGCCCGAATCGCTCCCGATCGCCATGGGGGTGCAGCTCGAGGCCGCGCTGCATCCGGCCCGCGAGGTTTCCGGCGACTTCTACGACGCCTTCCTGCTGCCGCCGGCGGGCACCATCGTGCTGGTCGTCGGGGACGTGTGCGACAAGGGCGTCGGAGCGGCGTTGTTCATGGCCCTGTTCCGCAGTCTCATCCGCGCTTCCGCCGATCCCGTCCAGGGCGGCGCCATCCAGATGATCGGGGGCCGTCGCACCCTGGTGCGCCAGGCGCTGGAGTCCGCGACGCCGGCCGACCTCCTGACCCGGGTCGCGAGCTTCACCAACGACTACATCGCCAGGCTGCACGGGCGTACCAACATGTTCGCGACGGTCTTCCTCGGGGCGCTCGATCCCGGGACCGGGCAGCTCGACTACGTCAACGCGGGGCACGAGCCGGCCCTGGTGATCGGGACCGGTGGGGGCATTCAGGAGCTGCGCCCCACGGGCCCGGCGCTCGGGCTCCTTCCGGACCGGCTATTCACGGCGGGGGTGGCGACGCTCGAGCCGGGCCACGGGTTCTTCGCGTTCACCGACGGCCTGGTGGAGGCGCGGAGCCCGGCCGGCGAGGCCTTCGGCGCCCAGCGCCTGCGGGACGCCCTTCGGGGAAACACCGCGTCCGCCGCCACGCTGGTGCGGGGCGTGCTGGACGCGCTCCAGGCGTTCACCGGACCGGCCGAACCGCACGACGACGTCACGGTCCTCGCCGCGTCGCGCACGTTCGGTTGACCGGCTGGCTCGAAGCCTGTTGATTGGGTCGCAGGCCTCCCTCACCCGCGGTCACCGCACCAAGGACGAAGAGATTTCCAGGCACACCGCGACGCTGCGAATCGACCGAACGGTCAAGTTGGCAATCAACGGCTCCATCCAGCGAGTCCGGTCGTGCGCTGCGCGCACCGGGCTTGCTCCCATCCTCATAGTGCAGGCCGGGCCCGGCCTGCCCCTGCTGCACGAAGTGCTGAAGTTTCAGCGACGCTTGCACCTGGAGAGCGATTTCCACGTGACGTACTGGGATCAACGTGGCTGTGGCAACGCGTCGCGGCACGACGCGGAGAGCGTCTCCTTACAGCAGCAAGTCGACGACCTGCTTGGGGTCGTGCGGTGGCTCTACGACGAGACGAAGCGGCGCGTCATGCTGCTTGGCGTTTCGCTCGGTGCGACGTTCGCCCTGCAAGCCGCGGCACGTGACTCCAGTCACCTGGGATCAGTCATCGCCATCTCTCCGGACGCGGATACCAGTCGCAGCGATGCCGCTGCCCATTCGTTCCTCCAGGAGCGGTGCGCACTCGCGACCCATGACGGACTGGGGGCAAGAGCAAAGAAGCTCGGGGAACCGCCCTATGTGGACTCCACGCGCTTTCAGCTGCGCGCGAAGCTTTTGACGGACCTGGGGGCCATCGAGCGCGGCAAGACTTTCAACGCCATCTTGATTGAGACTCTGTTCAGCATGATTCGCGTGTATGGTCCGGTGGGCGCGGTCAAGGCCTTGCGCAACATGAATCTCATCCAGGGCACCCT
>DATMOQ010000360.1:0-3119 GCA_035568195.1 Gemmatimonadales bacterium | reverse complement strand
TCACCCCCTCGAGCTCGAACATCACGCGTCCGGGCTTCACGACGGCCACCCATCCCTCCGGCGATCCCTTCCCCTTCCCCATCCGCGTCTCGGCCGGCTTCTTGGTGATCGGCTTGTCCGGAAAGAGCCGGATCCACACCTTGCCGCCCCGCTTCATTTCGCGGGTGAGCGCCACGCGCGCCGCCTCGATCTGCCGGTTGGTGATCCAGCCGGGATCGAGCGACATCAGGCCGTAGTGCCCGAACGCCACGGTATTGCCGCGGGTGGCGTTGCCGTTGGTGTTGCCCTTGAACCGCTTCCGGAACTTGACGCGCTTCGGTGCCAGCATGGCTCAGACGCCCGTCGAATAGGTCCGGCCGTGCAGATCTTCCGTCCGCTCGCCCTTGAAGATCCACACTTTGACGCCGATGGTGCCGTAGGTGGTCTTCGCGGTCGAGGTGGCGTAATCCACGTCGGCCCGGAGCGTGTGCAGCGGCACCCGCCCCTCGTGATAACCCTCGGTGCGCGCGATTTCGGCCCCGCCCAGGCGGCCGGCGCACTTGATTTTGATTCCCTGCGCGCCCATCCGCATCGCGCTCTGCACCGCGCGCTTCATCGCGCGGCGGAACGAGATGCGCTGATTGAGCTGATGCACGATGCTGTCACCCACCAGCTGCGCGTCCAGCTCGGGACGCTTGATCTCCTCCACGTTGATCCCGACTTCCTTGCCGGTCAGCTGCGCCAGCTCGTCGCGGAGCTTGTCGACTTCCGCGCCGCGCTTGCCGATCACCACGCCGGGGCGCCCGGTGTGCACCGTCACGGTCACCTTGCCCGGCTTCCGCTCGATGTGGATGTCGGCGATGGCGGCGTGCGACAACCGCGTCTTCAGGTACTTCCGGATCAGCTCGTCTTCCTTGAGCAGCTCCGGGAAGTCACGCCGCGCGTAGTACCGGGAGCGCCAGGGCTTGACGATCCCGAGCCGGAACCCGTAGGGATGTGTTTTCTGACCCACTCTAGTTGCCCGCTTTCTTGGACCGCTTGGCCGCGGTCTTCTTGGCCGGCTTCTCCGCCTTCGCTTCACCCCGCGGCGTGGCCGCGGGGTTAACGGTCTTCGCTTTGGCCGCGGGGGTAACGGCCTTCGGCTTCACGGCATCCGCCCCCACGCGAATCTCCACGTGGCTCGTCCGCTTCTTAATGGGCGTGCCGCGGCCCATCGCCGCCATGGTGAACCGCTTGAGGGTCGGGCCCTCGTTCACCACGGCATACCGCACCCGCAGCGTGTCCACGTCCAGCCGCTCGTTCTGCCGCTCGGCCGAACGCTCGGCGTTGGCCACCGCCGACTTGAGGACTTTGCGGATCTGCACCGCCGCGCCCTTCTTCGAAAACCGCAGAATGGCGTCGGCCTCCGGCACCGCGCGCCCCCGGATCTGATCGATCACGAGGCGCATCTTGCGCGCCGACTGGCGGACCGCCATCTGAATCGCCCGGGCTTCCATGGACTATTCCTTCTTCGCTTCGGCCGGGGCGGCGCCTTCGGCTTCCTTCTCCGCCGACCCCTTGGCACTGTGACCCCGGAAGAGCCGCGTCGCCGCGAACTCGCCGAGCTTGTGGCCCACCATGTTCTCGGTGATGTACACCGGGATGAACTTGTTCCCGTTGTGCACCGCCAGCGTGTGCCCCACGAAGTCGGGCGTGATGGTACTGCGCCGCGACCAGGTCTTGAAGACCTTCTTCTCGTTCTTGTCGTTCAGGGCCTGGATCTTGAGGCGCAACGACTCCTCCACGTAGGGCCCCTTCTTGACGCTCCGTCCCATTACTGGGTCGCCTTCCCGCGCTTCCGGCCGCGCACGATGAGTTTCGTGGACGCCTTCTTCTTATGCCGCGTCTTCTTGCCTTCGGGCTTGCCCCAGGGGGACGTCGGAGGACGCCCGCCGGAGCTCTTGCCCTCGCCGCCGCCCAGCGGGTGATCCACCGGGTTCATGGCCACCCCACGCACCTTCGAGCGCCACCCCAGCCAGCGGGTCTTGCCCGCCTTGCCGATGGACAGGAGCTCGTGCTCCGCGTTGCCGACCTCGCCGATCGTGGCCAGGCACTCACCGCGCACCATCCGCATTTCCGTCGAGCGGAGGCGGAGCGTGACATGATTGCCTTCCTTGGCCACCACCTGCGCGCTGGTGCCGGCGCCGCGGCACATCTGCCCGCCGCGGCCGATCTTCAGCTCGATGTTGTGCACCGCGGTGCCCAGCGGGACCTCGAACAGCGGCATCGCATTCCCGATCCGGATGTCCGATCCCGGCCCCGACACCACCGTGTCCCCCACCGACAGGCCCTTGGGGTGCAGGATGTAGCGCTTCTCGCCGTCCACGTAATGCAGCAGGGCGATCCGCGACGTCCGGTTGGGATCGTACTCGATGGCCGCGACCCGGGCCGGCACGCCGGCCTTGTCGCGGCGGAAGTCGATCCGCCGGTACTGCCGCTTGTGGCCCCCACCCTGATGCCGGTTGGTGATGTGGCCCTTGTTGTTCCGCCCGCCCGTGCGGCGCAGCGGCTCGACCAGCGACTTCTCCGGCGTGCTCTTGGTCACCTCGGCGAAATCGGACACCGAGCGGAACCGCGTCCCCGGGGTCACCGGCTTGAATTGACGAATGCCCATATCAGCCCTCGAAGACCTGGATCGCGTCGCCCTCGCGGAGCGTCACGATCGCTTTTTTCCACGCGGGGCGGCGGCCCTGGGTCCGCCCGTAGGTGCGGCGCTTGGCGCGCACCACCAGGGTCCGGACGTCGGTGACGCTCACCTTGAACAGCTTCTCCACCGCCGACTTGATCTCGGGCTTGGTGGCGTTCTTCCGCACCTCGAACGCGTATTCCTTCCGCGCCTGGTAGGCGGCCGACGATTTCTCGGTCACCACGGCGCGCACGATGGTCGTCAGGTAATCAGACATCGGCCGTCTCCGTCCCGGCCAGGGCCGGCAGCTCCACCACCACGGCGTCCGACCAGAGGATCTCGTAGGCGGTCGCGTCCGAGAACGGCAGGATGCGGACCGTCGGGATGTTCCGGCCCGACAGATAGACGTTGTGCGACGTCGGGGCGTCGGCGGTCAGGACCAGCACCTTCTTCTCCGCCACGCCCAGCTTGCCGA
>DATMOQ010000359.1:0-3145 GCA_035568195.1 Gemmatimonadales bacterium | reverse complement strand
CCGGGTTTCGTTACGCCGCCCCCGGGTCGCAACTCCAGGTCTTGCGATCGCTGCGTGATCGCTTCGACGCCGTTCCGGGCGTCCTGGCAGTGTCAGCGACGAGCAGCGTCCCGCTCGCTGATCGAGGACATCTGTGGTCGGTGAGCGCAGACGTCTCCGCCCCCCTTTCCGCCGCCTCGCCGACGGCTCAGCACGACGAGGTCATGCCGGGCTGGTTCACCACCATGGGTATTCCGCTCCGAGCCGGCCGGGATCTCGAGCCGACGGATGCTCAAGGACAACCCCTGGTCGCCGTGGTGAACGAGACCATGGCGCGGAGCCTGTGGCCGGGGCGCCCGGCCGTCGGCGAGCAGTTCTTGGCTCCCAATGGCGGTGCGCGCACCGTCGTCGGGGTGGTCGCGGACATTCATCATCAAGGGCTCCGCTACGCCGCACAACCCACATTCTATCAAAGTCTCTGGCAACAGCCGACGGAGCACGTTTCGTTCGTCCTCATGGCGATGGCACTCCCATCAACCGCGGCGGTTCGCCGGATGGTGCAGGAAGCCGACCCCGAGTTGCCGCTGGGACGGGTGGAAACGCTGGACCGGGTGGTTGCCAGCTCACTCGCAGATCAGCGCTTTCGCGCAATGCTCACCGCGGCCTTCGCGGTGGTGGCGACACTCCTGGTCGCCGCGGGAATCGGGGGAGTCACCGCTGGCGGTGTGCGACGGCGCATGCGAGACCTTTGCGTGCGGCTGGCCGTCGGTGGGACGGCGCCGAGGGTACGGGCCGGAGTGGTGCGCCACGAGCTTAGCGTCGTGATCACGGGTGTGCTGATCGGGGCGGCGGGGGCACTCGCGACGGGTAGGTTGATCGTGGAGTATCTCTACAGTACGAGCGTGACGAGCGCCGCTAGTATTGCCGGTGCCGGCGTTCTGTTGCTCCTGGTCGCTCTCGCCGCGGCCTGGATCCCCACGCGGACGCTCGATCGTGCGGATGTCTCCAGGTGGCTTCGAGAAGACTGACGAAGAGGACAGCATGAGATCCGCAGCGCTTCGAGCAATATCCCTCGGTCCACTCCGATTGGTGCTTGGGTGCGCATTGGTGTTTCTGCCGGAGGCACTCATCGCGCAGACGACGTCTGCCCCTGACTCGACGCGGTTGATCACGCACGCAAGTTGTGTGGACAGCACGCGCCAATGGCTCGGCATGTTCGTGGGAGACTATCGCGTCCAGGTGGCGTACCGCGCCGGGGCGGATCGCTGGGATTCAACGGTGGCGCGAGGCCAGTTTTCCTGGGATCTCGGCGGATGCCTCATGCTCGAGCGCCAGGAGGGACGGCGCTCCGGGGAGGCGTATGACTATGTGGCGCTCTGGGGAACCAGCGGTCCGCCCGGTCGTCGCATTCAGCGTGTGTTCGCGCACTCGCAGCACGGACTCCTCGGACTGAGCGAGGGTCGCTGGAACGACTCCAACGACACACTGGTCCTGGCGGACTCCGCGTTCGTGCGAGATCAGTGGATTCAAGAGCGCCTGGTGGTTTCACGTCCTCGGCATGGCTCGTTCATCATGGAGGGCCGGCGATCGGAGGACGGCGGGCGTTCCTGGATCGTCACGCACCACGCGAAGTACACCGCGACAGGCCCGCAATGAATTCAGTCCTCGCCGACCGCGCCATCCGCGACGCGCGGGCCGCGCTGCGCAGCCTCCGCCGTGCACCGTCGTTCGCCGCGACCGCCATCCTGGTGCTCGCACTCGGGATCGGGAGTGCGACCGCCACGTTCTCCGTCCTGGCCGCCGTGCTCCTCAAGCCGCTCCCCGTGAGCGCGCCGGAGCGGGTCGTCTTGCCGCGGATTCTCGACGGTCGCGGCACCGATCTGGCGCTCGGGTTCAGCGAATTCAAGGAGTTGCGCGACGCCACGCGGACCATGCCCGTGATGGCGGGCGTGGCTCATCAGGGCGCCTTTGAGACGTCGCTCCTGGCCGGAGATCGCCCCCTGACGCTCAAGACGGCGTGGGTGACGGGCAACTTCTTCGACGTCCTGGGAACCCGCCCGGCCCTGGGTCGTCTGTTTCACGCATCCGACGAATCCCTGATCGAACCGTCCGTCATGGTGCTCAGCTACGGCGCCTGGCGCCGCCTCTTCGCGGGCGATTCGGGTGTGCTCGGGCGCCAGTTCGTGAACCCATATACGCAGCACACGCTGACCATCGTGGGCGTGGCGCCGCCGGGACTCGACTACCCCCGAGGCACCGAGGTGTGGAGCCCGTACGTCTACGCCGGTGGCCTGGACGTGCTCGCCCGCCTCGGGAATGGCGTGACCGTCGGTGCCGCCCGGTCCGAGTTCGAGACTATCGCGCAAGGTCTGCTCGCGCGGCGGCCATTCAACGGGACAGAATTCGCCGTCACCCGAGTCAGAGGTCTTGCCGAGGCGGTCGTTGGTGACGTCAAGCCGGTGTTGCTGGCGCTCACCGGCGCGGTGGCGTTGCTCCTCGTCATCGCGTGCGCGAACGTGGGAACCCTCCTCCTCCTGCGTCTCACCGCGCGTGAGCAGGAACTCGCCATCCGCCTGTCCCTCGGCGCCCGTACCGCGGACATCCTGCGTCAGCTCCTCGCGGAGAGCGGCATCCTCGCCCTGGGCGGAGGAACGCTCGGGCTCGCTCTGGCGTGGCTTCTCGTCCGAGCCGCGGGCTCCCTCGGTTGGACAGGATTGCCCCGGGTGGATGTGATCTCCCAGTCCACCATCCCTCTTATTGCGGCTGGGGCGGCGCTCCTCGCGCTGGGCCTGGTCTGCGCAGCGCCGGTGCTGGCGGTGGCGCGTCCCGATCTGGCGGCCCGGCTCCGGTTGGATACGCGCGCCGGAGGCGGGAGGCCGGCCCGCCGGCGATTGAGTCGCGGGTTCGTCGCGTTTCAGGCCGCCATTGCGTTGGTCCTGCTCTCGGGTGCCGGGCTCCTGGAACGGAGTCTCTCGCGATTACAGCAGATCGACCTCGGCTTCGCGCCGGACCACCTCTCCCTGCTGACGGTGAGCGTTCCCATCAGCCTGGGGAACGCGAGCGCCCAGTTCGCCGCGCTGCTCGACCGGGGCCCGCCGGCGCTCGAAAGCCTCCCCGGGGTGATCGCCCTCACTCCAATCGAGGCGCCGCCGTTCTTCGGCCCCCA
>DATMOQ010000358.1:0-5554 GCA_035568195.1 Gemmatimonadales bacterium | reverse complement strand
GACCTGGAAACGCAGGCCATGCGGATCGTCCTGCGCTCCCAGGAGCCGGCGCCTCGTCAGCGGCGGGCGATGGGCTTCTAGTCGTTCTTCGCTGGGCTTCAAACAAACGGCGCCACCTCTTGCGAGGTGGCGCCGTTTTCTTCAGTGGTACCGCGTGTTCTTAGAGCTTGATGACGTTCTGCGCGGCCGGGCCCTTCGCGCCCTGGACAACTTCGAACTCGACCCGCTGACCCTCGGCGAGGGAGCGGAATCCATCCGCCTGGATCGCGGTGTGATGCACGAAGCAGTCCTTTTCGCCGTTCTCGGGCGTGATGAAGCCGAAGCCCTTCGCGTCGTTGAACCACTTCACGGTACCGGTGATACGTGCCATACTGGTGTGACTCCTGATGTGTTATGACCCCGGCGGTGAACCCGCCGTCGAGCGTCGGACCTTGCTCCCAGATACACGAACAGGACCTTAGGCGATGCCCAGGGTCCTGTGACGGTCTGGTTCTTTCGACCCCGGCACCATGCCGGAGCCCCTTCGCTCGGCGGTAAGGATAGGGGGCGTGTGGGGTTTCTGTCAAGCCCCACGGGGGGGTGGCCCCCGGTTTTCCTTGACGCCCTTTCTCGACGCCTTCAGCTTTTCCCCCTCGCCACGCCGTCGCTCGTCACCCTGGAGCCCTGATGCATCGGATTGTCGCCGCCACCCTGGCCGCGCTGCTGCTGCCCGCCCGCCCGGCACCAGCGCCGGCCCTCCGTCCCCCGGCACCTTCCGCGGCGGCGGACACCGGGAAGAAGAAGGCCGATCTTCCGCTCACCACGACGCGCACGGTCTCGTTCTCGACCTCCGAAGGGACCTGGCTGTCCCTCGACGTCTCGCCGGATGGGAAAACCGTGGTGTTCGAGCTCCTGGGGGACCTCTACACCATGCCGCTCGCCGGGGGCACGGCGACGCGGATCACGTCGGGGCCGGCATTCGACTCGCAGCCCCGGTGGTCCAAGGATGGCAAGCAGATCGTCTTCCTCTCGGATCGGAGCGGGGCGGAGAACATCTGGCTCTGTGACGCCGACGGCACCCATCCCAAGGCCGTGACCAAGGGGTCCAACAACCTCTACGCGTCACCCGCCTTCACCCCCGACGGGAATTACATCGTAGCGTCCCGGACCTCGGGCGTCCTGGGCTCGGTCTACGAGCTGTGGCTCTATCACAAGGACGGCGGCTCTGGTACCGCCATGATCAAGTCGGGGACTCCCGGCCCCGGCGTCCAGCTGATGAACATCCTGGGCGCCGCGTTCGGCCCCGACCCGCGGTACGTGTGGGTGTCCCGGCACCGCGGCGGCTTCGGCTACAACCTCCAGATCAACTCGTTCCAGACCGAGTGGCAGGTGGCGGTCTATGACCGCCAGACCGGCCAGACCAACGGCGTGACCGATGTGGAAGGCTCGGGGATGCGTCCCATCCTCTCCCCCGACGGCAAGTGGCTGGTGTACGCCACGCGCCACGACACCGCCACCGGCCTCCGGTTGCGGGACCTGGCGACGGGGGACGAGCGCTGGCTGGTCTATCCGGTGACACGGGACGATCAGGAGTCCCGCTTCACCCGCGACCTCGAGCCGGGCTCGGCCTTCACGCCGGACTCCAAGGCCCTGATCACGTCCTTCGGCGGGAAGATCTGGCGCGTGGAGGTTCCCTCGGGGCAGGTGAGCGCCATTCCGTTCACGGCGCAGGTCGAGCAGCAGCTGGGCCCCCTGGTGCGATTCGACTTCCGCGTCGACACGGGCGACATCACCCTCCGGCAGATCCGGGACGGATCGCCATCTCCCGACGGCAAGCACCTCGTGTTCAGCGCGCTCGACAAGCTCTACGTGATGGATCTCCCCGGCGGCACGCCCCACCGCCTGACCACTGAGACGGTGCACGAGCAGGAGCCGGTCTGGTCGCCCGACGGGAAGTCGATCGTGTACATCACGTGGACCGACACGAGCGGCGCGGTGGCCAAGATCGCGGCGACCGGCGGGAAGCCGGTCGTGCTGACGCGGGAGCCCGGATTTTTCGAGCAGCCGGCGGTGTCGCCGGACGGCAACCGGATCGTGTTCTACAAGGGACCGCGGCAGGCGCACGAGACCGAGCATCGCGGCGCGGGCGAGGACCTGATCTGGATTCCGGCCGCGGGCGGCCCCACCACGCGCATCACCCGGATGGACGGCGGCGGGCGTCCGCACTTCGACCGCGACCCCAACCGGGTCTTTGTCTACGACGGCCAGCAGCTCGTCTCTATGCGGTTCGACGGCACCGACCGGCGCAACTGGATCAAGGTGACGGGCTACACCTATCCCGGTCCGGGCTCGGAGCCCGGCGATGCCGACGAGATCCTGATCAGTCCGGATTCGGATCGCGTTCTGGTGTCCATCGGTAACAACGTCTACCTGGTGACCCTGCCCGAGCTGGGCGGGACGACGCCGAGTATCAACGTGTCGGACCCGTCATCCGCGTCCTTCCCGGTGAAGCGGCTCACGACCATCGGCGGCGACTTCATCGGCTGGTCTCCCGACGCGAAGCAGGTGTTCTGGTCCATCGGGCGGAGCTTCTTCCGCTACGACGCGGCCCGGGCCGACTCGCTCGAAAAGGCGAAGGTGGTGCAGGACTCGCTGCGGACCGAGTCGCTCAAGGGCGACACGCTTCCCAACGGCAAGCCCGACACCGTCGCTAAGGCGCGCGTCGATTCGTTGAACCAGGCGCCTGCGTACGAGCCGGAGCGCACCGATGTGGCGATCAAGGTGGCTCGGGACGTTCCGCACGGCACCGTGGTGCTCAAGAACGCCCGGATCATCACCATGAAGGGCGACGAAGTGATCGAGAAGGGCGATCTGGTGGTGACGGGGAACCGCATCGCCTGCGTGGGCAGCTGCACCACGCCGGCGGGCGCGACGGTGATGGATCTGACCGGCAAGACCATCATCCCGGGCCTCATCGACACGCACGCGCACCCCTGGCCCGAGTGGGGGATTCACAGCACGCAGGTCTGGAAGTACCTGGCGAATCTGTCGTTCGGGGTGACCACCACGCGGGATCCCCAGACGGCGACCACCGACGTGCTGACCTACGCCGATCAGGTCGAGGCGGGGCAGATCCTGGGTCCCCGGATCTACCACACCGGCCCCGGGGTGTTTTGGAGCGAGGACATCAAGAGCCTGGACGACGCGAAGAACGTGCTCAAGCGCTACAGCGAGTTCTACGGCGTGCACACCATCAAGGAGTACATGACCGGAAACCGGAAGCAGCGGCAGTGGGTGATCATGGCGGCGAAGGAGCTGCATCTGATGCCCACCACCGAGGGCGGCCTCGATTTCAAGATGAACTTGACCGAGGCGCTCGACGGCTATCCGGGACACGAGCACAGCTACCCCCTGATGCCGCTCTACAACGACGTGGTGCAGCTCATCGCGCAATCGGGCATCAATTACAACCCCACGCTGCTCGTGAACTACGGCGGGCCGTGGGCCGAGAATTATTTTTACGAGCATTACAACATCCACGACGATCCGAAGATCCGGCGCTTCTTCCCGCACGACCAGATCGACGAGCGCGCGCTGCGCCGGCCGGGCTGGTTCGCGGACGACCAGTATGTCTTCCGCCAGATCGCGGCCAGCGCGGCGGCGATTGTGCGCGCGGGCGGGCACGTGGGCATCGGGTGCCACGGGCAGTTCGACGGGGAGGGGTGCCACTGGGAGACGTGGGCCTTCGTGGCGGGCGGGATGACGCCGCTCGAGGCGCTCCGGGTCGCGACGCACGACGGCGCGTACGCCATCGGCTTCGAGCAGGACCTGGGCTCGCTCGAACCGGGCAAACTGGCGGACCTGGTGGTGCTCGACGCCAATCCGCTCGAGGACATTCACAACACGATCAAGATCCACTACGTGATGAAGAACGGGCGGGTCTACGACGGGAACACGCTCGATCAGGTGTGGCCCGACAAGGTCGCGTTACCGCGGATGTGGTGGTGGGGAGGGGAGCCGGGGGACAAGGACTAAAGGCGTCGAGAAGCAAATCGTCGAGAAACAAGGCGTCGAGAGGCACTACGTAGTGCTTCTCGACGTAGTGCTTCTCGACGTTTTGCCTCTCGACGCCTTGCTTCTTGACGTCTTTGTAGTTACGCTTCTTTTCGAACCGCGAGCTGGCATCCTTCCGAAGGACAGTCCCGCTCAGGAGCGGGCACCGGCGCTGTACACACGCACGGTCTCATTCCCCAGGTTCAATACGACGTTGTGACTCCTTAGTCCCCGGCAAATGGCCGGAGCGTGGAGTGCGTGTGTGTGAAGGAGTAACCCGCATTATGCCGTTCGCTGCACTCGGGCTGGTACCCGAACTGGTGCGCGCCGTCGCCGACGAAGGCTACGAGCAGCCCACCCCCATTCAGCTGGAAACCATTCCTCTCGCGCTCGATGGGCGCGACCTCATCGGCTCGGCCCAGACGGGCACGGGCAAGACCGCCGCGTTCATGCTGCCGATTCTCCAGCGCCTCTCCCGGAACGGGACCAAGGGCGTGCTCCGCGCGCTGGTGCTCGTGCCCACCCGCGAGCTGGCGGAGCAGGTCGCCACGAGCGCGCGGGCGTATGGCCGGCACCTCCAGCTCAGCGCCGTGGCCGTCTACGGCGGCGTCGGCATGGAGCCGCAGACCAAGGCGCTGACCCGGGGGGTCGACATCGTGGTCGCCACGCCGGGCCGGCTCCTCGACCATATGGAGCGCGGGCACGTCGACTACGCCCGCCTGGAAGTGCTGGTGCTGGACGAGGCCGACCGGATGCTCGACATGGGCTTCGCGCCTGATGTGAACCGGATCCTCCGCGCCCTCCCGAAAGAACGGCAGACCATGCTGTTCTCGGCCACGGTGTCGCCCGAAGTCGATGCGCTGGCGCGGAAGGCCCTGAACGGCCACGCGTCGGTGGAGATCGGCCGGCGGGCGCAGACCGCCGAAGGGATCGAGCACATCATCATCGCGGTCGACAAGGTGCAGAAGAAGGGCGCCCTCGCCGCGATCCTCAAAGCCAAGCCCGCCGGACAGACGCTCATTTTCACCCGCACGAAATACGGCGCCGACAAGTTGGTGACCCACCTCCGGAAGGAGGGGATCCCCGCCCACGCGTTGCACGGGGACAAGGCGCAGAGCCATCGCCAGCGGACCCTGGACGAGTTCCGGGACGGCCGTACCGAGATTCTGGTGGCCACGGACATCGCGGCGCGCGGGATCGACGTGGACGGGATCCGGATGGTCGTGAACTTCGATGTGCCCAACGATCCGGAAGCCTACGTGCACCGGGTGGGCCGCACCGCCCGCGCCGGCGCGCAGGGACTGGCGCTGACCCTAATCTCTCCCGACGAATGGCTGATGATGGCGGACGTGGAGAAGCTCATCGGCCGGCGGTTCCCGCGGGAAGTGATCCCGGGGTTCGAGCCCTCGGTGGCGCCGCTCCAGCCGAAGCCCCTAGAACCTGTCGTCGCCCGCCCCTCCCGTTCGGTTGGGATGAGGGCTGGGGGGCGCAGGCGGAGATAAGACAAAAAGGCGTCGAGAAA
>DATMOQ010000357.1:0-2279 GCA_035568195.1 Gemmatimonadales bacterium | reverse complement strand
CGCCATCCCGCCACCCCAGCTCCACCTGCCACGCCGCGCCCACACCGGCGCAGAGCGTGACGAGACCGGCGAGCCCCGCCACCGCGAGCCACCGGCCGGTGGCCAGCGCCAGTGGCGAGGCCGGATGACGGAGGGTCATCGCGGTCACGCGCCCGGCGTGGGGTCCGGCGAGCGTGGGCCGCCGTGAGTGTCGCCGCCAGGGCGACGACCAGGACGAGCCTGGGCAGGAACACTGCGCCCTCGAGACCGCCGAGTCCGATCGCGCCGAGCCCGAGGAGCGCGAGCCGAAGCATCAGCCGGGTCCGGCGCAGCAGCACCCACACCGCTTTCCCTTCGGCGGCGGTCTGGCGAAGAAAGAGGAGCGTCGTCACGCCCGCTATCTACAAGCGCAGCTGGCGCCGACCGTGATCCGATCGACGCCCGCGGGGCCCGAAAAACGCCGGCGGCCTAGTGCGTCTTCTTCTTCCGGTCGGCGGCGGCGATCATCGCGTCGACCACCGGGGCGGGATCGAACCGGACCGGGTCGGTGGCGGGGAGTCCGGTCTCCTGCGCGGCGCGGGCCACCGCGTCCCGAGCGGCGCGCTCGTCCAGATCGAAGGTGTTGAGGCACACCCCGATCACGTTCGCCTCGCGCAACGGACGGGCGGCGTCTTCGTAGATGCGGATCAACTCGGGAAGGGGCGGGATCTTCACCCACGGCTCGCGGCCGTGGTAGTCCCCGATAAAATCGCGCGACGACTGGTGGCAAAGAATCATGGCATCCGGGCAGGACCCGTGCAGGAGGCCGAGCGTGACCCCGGAGTAGCCGGGGTGGATGAGGCTCCCCTGCCCTTCCACCAGCACGATGTCGGCGTCCTTCGCTCCCTGCAGCACCAGCGACTCGGCGGCCCCGGCGATGAAGTCGGCGACCACGGCATCGACCGCGATGCCCCACCCTTCGATGAAGATCCCGGTCTGCCCGGTGGCCACGAAGCTGGTCCGGCGTCCCTTCTTGACCAGCGCGTCCCGCAGCTGGAGCTGGGCGGTCATCTTCCCGACGTTGCAGTCGGACCCGACCGCCAGGACGGTAAGCGCGGAAACCTCGGCGGCCCGGCCGTCGGCGATGGGGAGGTGGGCGGGCGGCTTCCGCGCGTCGAGGATCCGCACGCCCTTCTGCCGGGCCAGCGGTCCCAGCTCCGGATCGTCTCCGATAAACGTGTGCAGGCCGCTCCACACCTCGAGCCCGCGGTCGATGGCCGCGCGCAGCCAGCCGCGCCACTCGTCGGGAAGCTGGCCGCCCGGCGGCGCGATGCCGATGAGCACGGCGGTGGCGCCACCGCCCAGGGCGAGGCCCTTCGCGAAGTCTCCCACCACGGGAATGGCGCCGCCGAAGCCGAGGACATCCTGGACTGTCTTGCCGGCACTGCGACGATCCAGCACGGCGACGATCCGCTCCGGGAAATACCGGATGCAGGAGTTGGCCGTTTTCGAGGTGAGCGGATCGAATTGACCGTCGGCGAGAATCAGGAAACGGTGTTCGGAACCAGTCATGGCCCGGCGCGTCGCTTGGTAAGGGGCATGGGCATCCAGAATTCGCCCGTGTGGCGGAGGACCGCCGACTCGGTGGCCACGTCGCCGTAGATCTCGCCGTGCACCACGTGCCGCACGAACACCACCACCGTCGCCAGAATCGGCACGGCCACCACGAGCCCGACCACCCCCAGCAGCGTCCCCATCACCAGCACGCTGGCGATGGTGAGGACGGGGGGGAGGGCGACTTTCCTTTCCATTATCAGCGGTCCCACCACGTTGGCCTCGATCACGTGGACCACGACGCCGAGCAGGAGGACGGCGATGACCCGGACCCAGTCGCCCTCACCGACCACGAACAGGGCCGGCAGGACCGTCGACAGCAGGGTCCCGAAAAACGGCACGATGGCGGCGGCGCCGGCGAAGACCCCGAAGGCCAGCCAGTAGGGCGCCCCGAGGATCAAGAGGCCCAGGGTGGTGAGCGTCCCCAGGACGACCATCGCGAGCAGCTGCCCCCCAACCCAGGCGCGGAGGGTTTGCGCGGTGTCGTCGAGGATGTGCGCCGCGGTCGCACGATGGTGCGGGGCGACAAGGCCGACCACGCCGTCGCGATACAGGCCGGGGTTGCGGGCCATGTAGAGGGCCATCACGAAGATGCTGACGGCCTCGATCAGAGCGAGTCCGCCGGCCCGGATGTACGGCAGGATGGACGTCCGCAGGAAGCCGAACCCTTCGGTAATCAGGGAGCTCACGAGTCCGGACGCGGGATC
>DATMOQ010000356.1:0-5083 GCA_035568195.1 Gemmatimonadales bacterium | reverse complement strand
GCGCAGTAACTCGGTGCGGAAGCTCCCGGCGTCGATCCGGAGGTTGTTGTTGAGCGCGAACGTCGCGGAGATCCCCGTGAACCGCGCCAGCTTCTGAGCCGCCGCGGTCCGCTCCGCCTCGGTGAGGTTATTCCCCTTGGCCAAGGTGGAGAGGTAGTCGCCGAACGCGTAGTCACGCGCCTGCTGTGTCACCTGGGCGAGGGTCTGCTGCTGCAGATCGGTCGGGAGCTTCTTGTGATACCACGCCGTGGCCGTGTACGTCGGCAGGAAGGTGGCGTAGCCGACGTCGTTCGAGGGCACCTGGGACAAGTTCTGGAAGTCCAGCACCGTCCCCAGGAGCATGATCCCGTTCAGCTCGATCCCCTCGCTCTGCTGCAGCTCGCTGGCCAGCCCCGCCGAACGGAACGTGCCGTAGCTCTCGCCGAAGAGGTACTTGGGTGACTGCCACCGGTTGTAGTGGTCGAGGTAATCCCGGATGAACTCCCCGAACATCTTGATGTCGTTCACGGCGCCCGTGTACTCGCTGGCCTTGACCCCGGGGCCGGGGCGGGAATACCCCGTCATCATCGCGTCCACCTGCACCAGGTCGGTGACGTCGAGTGGAGAATTGGGGTTGTCCACGAGGTCGTACGGGGGCGCGGGCTCCTGGCCGCCCGGCGCCATGCTGGGGTGCTTCGGACTCATGATCCCCATGTCGAGCCAGATCGACGCCGAGCCGGGGCCGCCGTTGAAGAAGAAGGTGAGGGGACGCGTCGCCGCGTCTTCCTGGTCCCGGGTGTAGGCGATGTAGAACACCGTGGCCGTCGGCTTGCCGAGGGAGTCGTGCAGGACCATGGTGCCGGCCCGCGCGGTGTAGGCGACCGGCTTGCCGTCGATGGTGATGGTGTGTTGGGTGGTCGAGACTTTCTCCAGGGCGGGCACGCCCGGCGCGGTGTCAGACGCCTCGGCGCCGGCGCCCCGGCCCGCCGGCCGCTGGGCCCGCAGGGAAGTGAGTCCACTCAGGGACGCCGCGATGGTAAGCAGAGTCAGTCGAAAGCGCATGACAAATCTCCTCCAGGATGGTCGGGCGATGGACAAGTCCGCCAAAATTGGAGGAGATGTGAGCGGGGGGCCAGCGCTCGCCAATTCCATGGGGGTGGTCAGCCGCCGGCACGACCTGCCCGGCCGGTTGGGTCGGCTCGCCTTCAGCGCCATGCCGGCGCGCAGTGGATGGCGGTATTGAGGTAAGTGGCGGAGTGTGGTTGGTCAGCCACAGCTGCGAGGTACCAAGACCATAGGAAGGAAACTCAACCTCCCATCACGTCCTGACGGCGCGTGGGGAAGCGACGATTCGACAACGGGATAGGTGGTGGGATGATTGGGGGCGGGTACCCCATGGTCCGGAATGGAACTTGCGGGTACAGGGCGCTAGCGCCCCCTTTCACCTGAGGACCCGATGCGAACGGCCCGCCTTGCCCGCCTCCTGCTCGCCGCTGCCTTCTTGCCGGCCGCGACGATCGCAGCCCAGACCGGCAGCATTACGTCCAACTTCAATGGCACCGCCATCACGGCGGGCTCGGACATCTGGTTCAACTCGGTGTTCAAGCTCACGGGTGAGACCAACGGGACCCAGCTCGATTTCATCGGCTCCCACATCACCTTCGACGTCGGGACGACGCACTACAACATCGCGATCCCCGACGCGGTGATCACGTTCTCCAGCTCCTTTTCGTCGGGCTCGACCCTCTTCAGTGGGGGACGCTGGAATACCAACGTGCCCCCTCGGGTTCAACGACAACATCTGGTTGAGCGGACTGGCGTACGTCGTGCCGACCAACCTGCCGGGCGGGATCAGCAACGTCACCTGGTCGGGGACGTTCCTCAGCAACACCCCGGGTCTGTCCCTCAACTGGCAATGGGCGGCGGCGGTCTATTCGCAGACGGCCACCGGCTGCACCACGGGCGCGTTGAACGGGAATCCGAACAACCTCGGCGTGAAGCCGCTCCACAGCACCTCGCTGGACCCCTATCACGACGGGGACCAGGCGGGGACGACGGAGAGCTTCAATAACACCCATTGCTGGATCGGTGGGGCGCGCGGCGGCGGGGCCTCCAACATGACCGGCTCCATGAGCAACACCGGCACGGTCCGCCCCGGAGCGCAGGTGACGCCTGAGCCGTCGACCTTCATCCTGGTCGCGACCGCTCTGGTCGTCATCGGCGGCGTGGCCGTCCGCCGGAACGCGTAGGAGCAGGAGCGATTCGCAGCGGTTCCGTCGGCGGGGTATCGCCACTCGAGCATCTGGGGCGGCCGGCATACGTGCTGGCCGCCCTGCTCGTTCTCACCACGCCGGCTGACTTCGTCGTCAACGTCTGGCCACCTCACGTCGATTCGGTGGCGTGGCGGTACGCGGCCGAAGGGCTGTTGACGGGATCCCTGCTGACCATGTTGCTGGGGCTGTTTCTCTGGAGCTGGCTGGCCATGATGCAGGGGCACCGGCGCATGCTCCGGGGGCTCGAAATCTGCGAGTGGTTGATCGCGGTCGCCTGCGTGGGGCTGGCGGTGGACTTCCTGCTGAACGCGGTGCAGATGCGGGGAAATGTCCTGAGTCAGCCCGGTGCCATGCGGACGTACGACCTGGGGACCTTGAAGGGCGTCGTGAAGTACCTCGTCTCCGCGGGGTTTCTGGCGTGGCTGGCCCTGGCGGGACGCGGGTGGTTGCGGACGCATGTCGCGGCGCCCACTGGAGACGCGCCGCTCATCAGGTCTGGCTCCTCGGCGCCCGCCTCGCATAGCTGACCTTCATTGACGTGTCCGCAGCTGAGGCCCCTTCGGGGGCCTTTTTCGTGGCGGCATCCAACGACCCCCAACTGTCCATCGACCCCGTGCCGTTCCCACCCTGAAGGGTGGGCCCGATATTGCACTACGCTTTAAGCGTAATGCCTCACCGGGCCCAGGCTTCGAGCCTGGGAACGCCCCGAGGCCCTCCGAGGCTACCTCTTCATAATTGTGAAACGTCATTAATTTGTCTGATGGCTATGTCGCCGCCCCCCGCGCGAGCTTCTGTCCCATGATCAGACGGCTCGCCCTCTGCGCGCTCCTCGTCGCCGGTTGCAAGTCGTCGACCGGACCCGACCTCGATGTCACCGGGAATTGGGCCGGCACGTGGGCGACCACCACGCCTCCGGGGCCCTCACAGCTGTGGACGGCGAACCTGACGCAGGCCGGGACCGCGGTGACCGGATCCTTCAACTGCGCGGCGACGGAGACGTACACGCTGACCGGAACGAACCTGCACAACGCGCTGACGCTCACCCTGGTGGGTTCGTTCGGGGACTCGGCGTTCTTCACGGGGTCGGCGAGTAACAGCGGCGGTGTGCAGGCGAGCGGGCACTTCTCGGACTCCGACGGCGCGGGATGCTTTACGGGGTTCGGGGACTGGTCGGGGAGAATCCAGTAGGCTCGAAGTACCGGCCCCGGCGGTCCGGCGCCGGACTTGACCGCGAGCGTTTTCTCCGTAGGTTCGCCCGACTCCCTCTCGAAGGCGTGTCTCATGTCTCGCGCTCTTGGCATCGTCGCGATCCTGGGCTTGGTGGCCGCCGGATGCCATCGCACCCCCGCCTATATCACCCCCGCGGATCGCGCGTCCCTCCACGCCACGCAGGATACGCTGGCCGCCCGGATGCAACGGGGCGACTTCGACGGCGTCGCCGCCCGCTACGGTGCGCAAGCCAAGATGATGGCCCCCAATCAGCCCATGATCGTGGGCCGGACCGCGATCGAGGCCTCGCTCCGCGCGGATCCGCGTTTCACCACGTTCGCGCTGACGGTGGACACGGTGTTCGGGATGGGGGACTTGGCGGTTCTGCGCGGTCACTACCGCCTGAGCTTCACGCTGCCGGGGTCGTCGCAAGCCGTAGCCGACAGCGGAAAGTACCTGCAGGTCCAATGGCGCCAGCCGGATGGCGGGTGGCTGACACAGGACGAGATCTACAACTCCGATATCCCGGCCCCGATGCCTCCGGCACCGGCACCGAAACGGAGCAAGTAGGCTAGCCCCGGGGCTTCCACGCTCCGTAGTTGATGTTCCGCGCCGCCGGTTCGGCGTGGCTCTGCGCTTCCTTTAGCAGCCGTTCGTAGTCGGGCTTCCACTCCTTGGGCAGGTGCGCCCGGAAGTAGGCCGCCGTCATCACTTCCCCCCGCGGCATTGACGTCCCCCCGAACCCGGTCGCCTCGACGTCGGCGAGAAAGCACGTCGAGCTGCCGGTATCCATCGCATTCGCCACGCGGCATTCGAAGTGGGCGAAGCACTCCTCCAGCACCGGCACGCCCAGGCGGCCGGTCCGGTGGGGAACCGTGGCCAGCTTGTCCACGACGCGCTTGCTCTGGAATCCCAGGTGATGGATGAGATCGAATTGGTCCGTGCGGAGCAGATGCAGCCCGAAGACGCCCGTGTCGTGGATGAGGCGGTGGCTGTAGTTGAATTTGTGAATGAAGACCGCAATCCGGGGTACGGTGGGGACGATCGACGCGCGGACGGCCGAGTCGATGATCATCCCGTTCTTCTCCGCCCCTTTGGCCGACGTGATGGCCACCACCGGCGAGGTCAGATTCCTCAGGAGTTGGTAAACCTGGTCGGGAGGGAGCATACTTGAATATATGAAGGCCCTGGCCGAGCGATTCCTTGAGCACGTCACGGCGCGGAAGCTCTTTCCGCGGCCGGGGAAAGCCCTCGTCGCCGTGTCCGGAGGACCTGACTCGCTCGCGCTCCTCGGGCTGATGCGCGAGGCGGCGCCGCAACTGGGTCTTGAGTTGGTGGTCGCGCATGTCGATCACGGAATCAGAAAGACGAGCGGCCAAGAGGCTCAGTCGCTGAGAGGGGAAGTCGAACGATTGGGATTGCCGTTTGAGCTGGGGGAGCTTCACCTCGGCCCGGACGCCACCGAGACTGAAGCCCGCGAGGCGCGCTACGTCTGGCTCCGGGACACCCAGCGGCGACTCGACGCCCGCTACGTCGTCACCGCGCATCATGCCGACGACCAGGTCGAGACCATTCTGCTGCGGGTTTTGCGCGGTAGCGCGCCCACGGGCCTCGCCGGTATC
>DATMOQ010000355.1:0-3646 GCA_035568195.1 Gemmatimonadales bacterium | reverse complement strand
AATGGGCCTGGCGGGGTATGCGCGTCGCCAGTCGCCGCCGGGCCCGCAGACGCCGCACCGGCCCCGAACGTCCTCCAGAGCCTCGCGAGCCCCGCCGTGCCCGACCAGCCCCTCCCGCCCGGCGCCCCGGCGAGCCTGGGGGAGGCGATGAGGTCGGACGTCTCCGCGCCGGTCCGTTCGTCCATGGCCGGTCCCCCTCCCGAGTTGTCCACGCCGTCCACAGGGTTATCCGCAGGCTCCCCGATCACTCCCAAGCCGCAGGGAGGATCGGAGCGGGCAGGCGCCACCGAGAAGCGCCCCGGCCGCGCGCACCCCATGAAGCCCGTGACCGCCGGGCAGATCGCGGAGTTCTGCGCCCTCTGGAACGACGCGGCCTACTCCAACGCGCAGATCGCCCGGCGCTACCGCTGCGGGGAGCGCACGATCCTGGACTGGCGCCGCGACTTCGGGCTGCCCACGAGGCCCGAGGCGCTGAAGACTGCCGCGAAGGCCAACAGCATCCTCGGCGCCGCCGCCGCCGTGGTCGACGCGGCCAGCGACGCCGCGAGGATCACCACCGCGATGGCCAAGGCGCCGGTCGAGGGCCAGGTGGTGGGCACGCCGCGCGACCCCGACCTCATGGACCCGATGAAGGACAAGGAGATCATCGACGCGATGAACGACCTGCGGTCCGAGGCGCGCATCATGTCCGCGCACTCCGACCTCACCGTGTTGCAGCGCAAGCTCTCGCGGCTGTCCGTGCTCGTGGCCACCAAGGCTCCCCTCCGGTCCTGGGACAGCCTCCAGATCACCATCGACTGCCTGGCGCGCGGGATGCTCCGGGCCCGGCAGGTCGAGGCGATGATCCCGCGCGGCGAGCACGACCCGGTCCAGTTGCGGAAGGAAGCCGCCGGTCAGTTGATGAAGGAACTCCAGAGCGTCATGACGCCCGAGGAGCAGGCGATGCTGGCCAGGCTCGTGAAGTCCGGGGCCGACCGCCTCATGGCCAAGGGCGGCTCGGCCGAGTCCATCGTCGCCGGGGTCGAGGAGTGAACACGATGACCATGTTCGACGCGAGGGACGCGGGGCTCGACCAGGCTCTCAACCGCTCGGTGTTCATGGGCATCGGCAGGCCAGTGCCCGCGCGCCAGCCTCGGCCCTCGCTCAGGCTCACGCTGCTCCTGATCCTCCTGGGCCTGGTGATGCTGCTCGGCCTGGCGGGGCTGGCGGGGGCGGCTGACGGCCTGGGGAAACAGGTGCAAAAAGCCACGGGTGGGCAGGGGGCAGGTCAGGTAACCCCCTCAGAGAAATTCCCTGGAAATTTTCCCGCCGCGCCCGTGGTGGTCCCCGTCGGAGAGCCTGGAAATTTCCCGGCCGCGCACCGAGCTCCCCTTTACAATTTTTTACAATTCGTCTCGGCCCGCCCCGAGCCCCGCGCGCTCCAGTTGTTCCCGGTGACGAACAACCTTGAAGCGCCGCTGCTGCCGAAGAACCCCGACGACGCCCCGTGGCTCCTAATGATCGTGCTCGCCGTCCTGCTCTGGGTCGCGCTCATCGGCTCGGTCCGCTCCCGGAGGCCCTGGTGATGCCCAGCGTCCCGATCGTCGCGGCCCTCTTCGTGGTCATGTACTTCTGCTCGGAGAAGAATCCCCGGAGACCCGCGTGAAGGCTCACGACCTCGCGGTGGCCAGAGACCTCGCGGCGCCTGCGGGCGCCCTGATCCCTCCGCCCATCCCGAAATTCTTCAGCGTCGAGCGCGTCGACGATTCCGGCGAGGCCCTGCGGCCGGAGATGTTCACCGGCTTCGTCGGGCACCTCCACGGCGGCGAGCCCGCGAGCTTCCCCGTCGACTTCATGCTCAGCGAGACCGTCGACTTCCTCCACGACCTCGGCATCAAGGGGCTCGCGGCGCCCCGCCCGGCCCCGCTCGACCCCGTCGGGGCCCGCGAGGCCCAGGCGATCATGGACTCCACGAGCATCCTGCACGGAGCGGCGACCGCGATCTTCAAGGAGACCGACGAGCGCATCGTCCTCCCGACCATCGACCGGCTCGTGCAGCAGATGGTGGGCTGGCGCGAGACGACGCCCGTCGCTCCCGGGCTCCCGGCGCTCGCGATCCCCCCGCGCTCGGAGCCCGAGGGCTGGCACACCGACTCCGGGATCATCCAGAAGCGCGCGGCACCGCTCGCCATCATGGAGCCGTGGTTCTGGGACTTCTCCATGCCGATGGTCTACTACGAGCGGATCAGCTACTACGACTCGTTCGCCCAGCGGCGTCGCGACGACGCGGTCTTCGAGTGGATCGTCAAGGCTTCGGACTGCCGCGTCGACCCAGTGCCGGAAAAGCGGAAGAGGAGGCGAGCGTCATGAGCAGCGTGAAGTGCTTCTGGATGGAGGACCTGCGCGTCTCCCGATACCGCCTGCGCCGCTACGCCGGTGAGGGCAAGTGCACCGAGAAGATGGGCTACCACAACGCGATGAGCGCCGTGGTCGCCGAGGCTCCCGAGGACCCCGAGAAGGACCACGCCGGGACGAGGCCGCCGACGGTCGAGGAGACCGATCCGCGCTGGCCGACCGCGTGCGCCTGCGGCTACGCCTTCACCGAGGGCGACACCCGCCAAATTTTCTCCGACTCCGTCTACCGGCGCGCAGACACCGGTGAACTCCTGACGCGCGAGGAGGCCCCGGCAGGGGCGATGTGGGACGCCTCATGGTGGCCCGATAAAGGACCGGACGGGATTTGCCTCATGGTCAAACTCCCCGACGGGTGCGAGTGGATGGTGGACGGTCCGAGCACCAACAGCAAGACGCCCTGGGCTCGGACGGGGAAGCCGCCTGCGGTCACGGCGACTCCGTCCATCTTGACGAACGGCTACCACGGGTTCCTGACGAACGGTTCCTTGGTGAGTTGCTAGACGCGAGGAGAATTTCACCATGCAGATTCAGAACATGACGACCGGGCCGATCTTCATCAGCGACATGCCGGGAGCGCAGAGCGGGTCGCCGCTGGTGCTGCCGCCCGGGGCCGTGACGACCGTCTTCGACGCCGACGCCGCGAAGTCCACGCAGTTGAACTCCTTCTTGCTGGCCGGGGTGGTGACGAACGTCGGCAACAACGAGCCGTCGACCGGTACGCCGGTTGGCACGACTCCCGCCGCCGACGTGACGGCCGAGTTGGCCGCGAACACGTCGAACGACGCGACGGTGGCGGCGATCGCGAGCGCGGCGCTGTCGCGCGCGGGCGGGACGATGACGGGCGCCATCGCGATGGGCGGCAACAAGGTCACCGGGCTCGGGGCGCCTTCCGCCTCGGGAGACGCGGCCCGCAAGGCCGACTCCGACGCTGCGCTGGCGCTGGCGGGAGCCGCGCTGCCGCGCGCGGGCGGGACGCTGTCGGGGAACCTCGACCTCCCGTCGCTCAGCTTCGGCGGGACGCCGCTCAAGATCGCGAACCTCTCGGACGGGACGGAGATCGCGCGGCGGTCGGCGACCGCATACGTCGTCGGCCCCACGGGCGACTACGCGACGCTCGCGGCGGCGATCTCCGGGATCGGCTCGATGGCCGGGAAGAACGTGACCATCATGCTGCAAGAGGGGTTCGGCAACTCCGTGCAGCCGCCGGTGACGATCAACCTCGGCGGCAGCGGGGCGGTCCTCAACATCACCT
>DATMOQ010000354.1:0-7517 GCA_035568195.1 Gemmatimonadales bacterium | reverse complement strand
TTGGCCCGGGCCAGCGGCTGCTCGAGCACCGGCGCGGCACGGAGGTCCTGACCGGCCTGCTGGATGCCCTTCACCAGGGAGTCGGCGCTCGCGGCGAGTACGCGCTCCCGGGCCGCCGCCACCGAATCGGCGTGAGCGGCCTGCGTCGTATTCCAGTCCTGCTGCCGGTGCTTCAGGTCTTCGGCGTCCGCCGTCAAAGTCGCGAGCTGCCCTTCCACCGCGGCCCGGCGAAAGAGCTGTTCGGTCCGCTGCAGCGCGTCCTTCAGCTGTTCCTGGGCCTCGGCAAGGTGTTGCAGGGCCTGCCGGGTGGCCTCCGGATCGAGCCGCTGGAGGGCATCCTGGAGCTCGCGGAGCCGCTGTTCGAGCTCGGGCGTGATCGCCTTCTGGAGCAGCTGCTGAACGTCGGCCAGGCGCGCCTGGAAGGCCGAGTCGTCGATGCCGGCGGCGTGGGCGGCCTGAGAGAGCTCCTGCACCGCGCGCGACAGATCGCGCACGCGATCGCCCAACTCTTCCTGCCGCCGCGCCAGCTCGGAGGCCCGCTGCGACGATTCGAACGGCATGGCTCCAGTCTTGGGGTCGGCGCCGGGCGTTTCGTTTCCCGTCCGCGCCGTGGTGCCCGCCCGGGTCCGCTCTGCCGCCAGGTCCCGCGTTTCGGAGCCCAGATTGCGCGCCGCTGCCAGCACGGAATCCGTCGAGGCACCCAGGTCCTGGGCGGCGGCGCGCGTGGCGGCCCGCAGCTCCGCCAGCGTGGGCAGGCGCAAAGCCACGGTGGCGCTGCGACCCTCGTGCGGCACCGGCGCGTTGTCCCACGCCACGGCGCGCAGGCGCAGCGTGTCACCCGGAAGCAGTCCGCGGGCGGTCGCGTCCAGCTCGGACTGCAGAATGGCCCGGTCGGTGGCGCCGTCGAGCGACAGCGGCTGACGCAGGGTGTCGCCGGTCTTCCCGGTCTGGCCGGCGCGCCAGCTCTCGATCACGACGCGGGTGAGCGCATGATCATCGTGCGCGTCGATCACCACGGGCTGGTGCAGTGTCGGCGGCAGCGTCGTGTCCACCGTGGGCAGGGTCATGGCGACCACCGGAGCGGAATCACCCACGATCCGGAGAGTGAGCACGGGCGCGTCGCCGTCCAGCGGCAGCGAGTCGGCTGGCGTGATGAGCAACGCGAAGCGGCCACCCGTCGAAGGCCGGAACGATCCGTGGAAGCGGGTGCCGCGCACGTCGAGGGGCAACGACCCCGGGCCCAGGGTCCAGCGCGCCGACGCCAGGGGCACGCTCGCCTCACCTTCGGTGACGAGCAGCGTGCCCTCGGGGATGATCGCGGTGTCCTCTCCCACGGGAAGGACCTCGTCCGGACGCCCGAGATACTTCGGGTAACGCGCCGTGACGGTCACGGCGCCCACGAACGCGAGCGGCGGGATGCGAACGGCGAGTGTGGGTGAGGAGCGGGTGCCGCTGGTGACGCGGACGAAGAGGTCGGACGTCAACGGTCCCAGGGAGCGCCGGGCCGAGCCGGTGGAGTCGAGCGCGACGGCCGTCTCCGCCCAGGGCTCGCCCGGCGCGCGGGTCCACAGACGCGCCGCCGTGCCGCCCAGGACGGTGACGGTGGCGGTGACGGTCTCGCCCCGCCCGGCGAGGGTCCGGTCGAGCGACAGACGAACCGGCGCGCGGGCATCGGCGACGGTACGGAAGGGATGCCAGAAGGCGGCGGCGCGGGCCGACGCGGGATGGGAGATGAAGAGCAAAGCGGCGCCCACCGCCAGGATTCCAGCACCGGCGGTGAACACACTCCGGGTACCGCGACCGAGAATGCGCTCGACATCACCGGCGGCGCGGTCCACCTGCGACACCGCCCGGCGGTCCGCCGCGCCCCACAGCGCCTCGCTCCCCACCGCCGGTCCGGCGATGAGTCCGACGACGCTCCCGGCCCGGCCGCGACCCGCCGTCTCGACCAGCGTGCCCATCCGGTCGAGCGCGAGCTTTCGGGCCTCCCGCCGCCAGACGAGGCCGCCGGCGCCGAGTGCTCCCAGCACCAGGGCCCAGCCCGCCAGGACGCCCCACACGTTCGGTGTCAGCGCGACTCCCGCCGCCGCGGCCGTGAGCGAGAGCCCCAGGGCCACGACCAACGCGCCCAGCGCCCGTCCCCGCGCGTGCGGCGCCGCGAGGCGCGCCACCCGGCGGCTGGTCTCGGTCATTTCATTCCGCTGACAGCGTACGAGAAGAGATTCACGCCCATCTCCAGCGCCTGCTCATGCTTGTCGGGTGGCACGTGATGCACGTCGAAATCTTCCCACCCGTCGTTCAAGTCGGTCTGATAGGAATAGTACACGACGAGGCGTCCCTCCAAGAAGACGCCCAGCCCCTGCGCGGGGAGCCCATCGTGCTCCATGATCTTGGGAATCCCCCGGGGCAGATCGTACACGATGTGGTACACCGGATGGGTCAAGGGGACGTCAACCAGCGGGTGATCAGGAAACACGCGGGCGATTTCGCGCCGGAAGGACTGATTCATGCCGTAGTCGTCGTCGGCGTGCAGGAATCCCCCTCCCTCCAGGTAGCGCCGGAGGATCTTCACCTCATCGTCGGTGAAGTGGATGTTGCCGTGGCCGGTCACGAAGAGGTACGGGATGTCCCACAGATCGGGGCTTCCGAGGGTCACCACCCGTTCCCGGTCGGTGACCTTGAGCCCGGTGCGCTGATGGATGGCTGAAAGAAGGTTGGGGAGTGCGGAGGGACCGGAGTACCAGTCCCCCCCTCCATCATAGTGCAGTCGTCCAATGGTGAGGACAGGAGCCGGCGCCGCGCCGGCCGAAAGGAGGGCGGCGAGGAGTCCGGCCGCAAGCATTCTCACAGTTCGTTGACCAGACGATACGCGGCTTTGCGGGTGATCCCCGTCTCTTCGGCAAGCCGGTCGGCCACGTCACGGCGGGAGAGCCCTTCGGCCAGGAGCGCACGCGCCCGCTCGGTGGCGTCGATGGCGGGCACCTCCACCGGGGGACCCGGATCCCGTCCCGAGCCCGCAACTACCACGGTCACTTCTCCACGCACCGGCGCATCGGCGTAGTAACCCGCCAGCTCGGCGAGGGTCCCCGTGCGCGTCTCCTCGAAGATCTTGGTCAGCTCGCGCGCCACCGCAGCCCGCCGCTCGCCGCCGCAGACCTCGGCGAGGTCGGCCAGCAGGGCGCCGACTCTCAGGGGCGACTCGAACAGCACCACCGTCCACGGGCTCCCCGCCACGGAAGCAAGGAGCCGCTTCCGGTCGCCGCCTTTGCGGGGCAGGAAGCCCAGGAACGTGTAGCGGTCAGCCGGCAGACCCGCGACCCCGAGCGCGGCGACCACGGCGTTCGGTCCCGGGATGGTGATCACGGTAATGCCCCGGTCGCGCGCGCCCGCGACCAGGGTCAGGCCCGGATCGCTTACGAGGGGCGTTCCCGCGTCGGTGATGAGCGCGATATCCTGCCCGCCGGCGAGCCGGTCGAGCAGGCGGCGGAGGTCGCCGTCGGAAGAATGCGCGTGGAACGACACCAGCTCGGCGGTGGAGCCGACGTGGGTCAGAAGCGGACGGCTGTGGCGGGTGTCCTCGGCCGCCACGACCGCGACCGCCTTCAGGGTCTGCGCAGCCCGGGGCGAGAGATCGCCGAGGTTGCCCAGCGGCGTCGCGACGACGTAGAGCGTGCCCGCCACGTCACCAGGTGACCGACCAGGGGAGGGCCTCGTAGAAGCCCGCCGACTGCAGCACGTAGCGGTGTTCGCGGGTGGCGCCGCGCAGCACCTTCACCGCGGTCCCCGGCATCATGATCTCCACCGAGTCGAGGAGCTCCTTGCCCCACGCGGCGAGCGCCTGCGCCAGCTCATCAGGGCGCACCACAGCGTCCGGGATGTCGGTGCCGCGCGGCACGTCGATGCTGCCCAGCGCCTTGTGCTGGCGCTCATGCTGGCTCGAAAGCCGCTGCGCGCGCCGCTTCCCTTCTCCCGGAAACTCCTGCTCCACGGCGTCCACGATGCGCCAGTACAGCTCCCGATACGTATTGATCAGGGCATGCGGCGCCTGCGCGGGCAGGTCGGCGACGTACGGGAAGATGCTCGCGGCGATCGCCGGGTCGGAGCCGTCGAGGCCGGACTTGAAAAGGGACTCGAAGTACCGCGGCACCGGCACGTCGTCCGCCTTTTCACAGAAATATCCGCCCACGAATTTTCCGTCGTCGAGCCGGACGTAGGAGACCCGCCCGTTGGAGATGAACTCGAGCACGCCCGAGACTTTTTCCTGTTTCAGGACGGGAAAGAGCGCCGCCGGCTGACTCGGGTCCACCAGCCGGGGCTGCAGCGGGGTGGCGCACGACTGGTACATCCAGGCCAGCTGCTCCATGGGCGCGGCGCAGTACGTGAGATCGCCGCGCTCCACTTCGGCGCGCATCCGGCGGAGGGCTTCGGTGATGGTGATGACTTCCCGGCCCCCTGCATCCAACGCGGCGGCATTGACCGCTTCGCCCTTCCGGAGGAACAGCAGGAGACAGCCGTCCGGGACGTGGGCGCACAGGTAGCCGTCGACGCGACCTTCCCGGTCGCGCTTGGCGAAGGCCAGCAGGTTGTCGAGGTGAATGAACGCGAGGCGGGTGCGATGAATCAGCTGGTCCACCTGCGGAAAGCGGAGGTCCGCGAGGCGCACCGGCGAATTCGTCAATCGGGCGGTGCTGGCTCGCATGGACCTCCGCTCGGCGTTAGGCGATGTGGCGGGTAATCTTCTCGTCGAACACGGGCTTCGGATAGGCACCCACCAGGGTGTCCACGTGGGCCCCGTCCTTGAAGAATAGAATACTCGGAATCGACCGAACGTTAAAGCGCATGGCCGTCTTCTGGTTGGCGTCCACGTCCAGCTTGGTCACTTTGACTTTCCCCGCATACTGGCCGGCGATCTGCTCCATGATGGGAGCGACCATCCGGCACGGGCCGCACCAGGTGGCCCAGAAATCGACCACCACGAGGCCCTTCTGCTGTTCCACCTCGGTGCCGAAGTTGGCGTCGGTAACCTGCGTCAGATCGGCCATTGCTCTCCACTCTCCTCAAATCCGTTAAGTTCCTGAAGGTGACGAACGACACGCCCAATCGCATCGCCCACGTCGGCATCGCGGTGCCGGACCTGGCCCTGGCCTCCCGATTCTACCGGGACGTGCTGGGCCTCACCCCGTCATCCCCCGAGACGGCGGACGGCGCCGAGATCGTGCATCTCGCGTTCGGCGACGTCGACGTCGAGCTGCTGGCCCCCCGGGATCCGAAGGGCCCCATCGCGTCCTTCCTCGAAAAGCGGGGACCGGGCATCCATCACATCTGCTACCGGGTTCCGGACCTGGATGCCGCGCTCGCCAAATGTCGCGCCGCCGGATACCGGCTGGTCGACGAGGTCCCGAGACGCGGGGCCGGCGGCAAACGCATCGCCTTCGTCCACCCCAAGGCGACCGCGGGCATCCTGCTGGAACTCACCGAGTAAAACGCCGTCCCCATCCGGCGGGTTCCCTCAGGGCTTGACCTCGTCCGCCGTTTCAGGACGGCAGCTCTTCGATGCGTTGACCACGTCGGTGAGGTCGGTGCCGTAAAAGAGCCAGCCTCCGCGGTGCATCTGCACCACCGTGAGCGTCACCGGGACCGTGCAATTGGTCCGTTGCAGCTCGACCCGGTAGGTGCGCCGGCTCGCGATGCCCTGCACCGGCGCCGGGCCCGCCATGATCCGGTAGCCCTTGTTGGAAAGATAAATTTGGAGAGCAATGACGCGCATCCGGAATTCGGCAGGCTTGACGAGATGGACCTCGAGGTTCTCCTCGTCGCCCCAGACCTGCCCCATGCCGTTGATGTCCTTGTTTTTCACCGCCGTCAGGAACTGATTCACCGCGATATTCGGATCGTTGGGAATGGGTGTGGTGATGGCATGACCACCCCCGCAGGCCACGAGCAACGGCGCCAGCAGCGCGATTCGCCTGAGCAAGTACTTCACCTCATGGTGTGCGGGTTGCAACGAAGGTAAGAAACCATGCGCCTCTACGTCAACATCGATCACGTCGCGACCCTCCGTGAAGCACGGCGCACCGACGAGCCCGACCCCGTCCGCGCCGCGGCCGACGCGCTGGCCGGAGGGGCCGACGGCATCACCGTCCACCTGCGTGAAGACCGCCGGCACATCCAGGATGCGGATGTGAAGGCCCTCGCGGCGCGGTCCGGGCTGATTCTCAACCTGGAGCTGGCTGCGAGCCCGGAGATCCTCCGGATCGCCGCGCGCCTCCGTCCCCATCAAGCGACCCTGGTGCCCGAGCGCCGTCAGGAGATCACCACCGAAGGCGGCCTGGCCATCAAGGCGCGGGATCGCCGCCTGGCCGGCGCCGTCGAGCGCCTGCGGGATGCCGGCATCCGGGTCTCGCTCTTCATCGACCCCGACCCCCGTACCATCGACCGCTCGGCCGCCCTCGGCGTCCCGGCCGTGGAGCTCCACACCGGGCGGTACGCCCACACCTGGCGGAAGAGCGGCCGCGCCCTCGCCCAGCTCCAGCGCGCGTCCCGCCATGCCCGGGAGGCGGGGCTCGCGGTCCACGCCGGCCACGGGCTCACCTACTTGAACGTCCGGCCGGTGGCCGCCATTCCGGAGATCGAAGAGCTGAACATCGGGCACTCCATCGTCTCCAACGCCGTGTTCTGGGGGCTCGAGGGGGCTGTCAGGCGCATGAGAGAACTGGTGGACGGAGCCGTCAGCTGACGGCTGATCGCTGATGGCTTGTTTGACCGTGTTCCCACGTCACCCTAGTTTGAACGTTCCATGAGCGCACCGACTCCTCCCACCGGCCCCCACCGCATGACCGACTTCTTCGCCCTCGAGGCGGGGGAGTATCTGGAGCGTCTGGACGGGGCCCTGGCCGGAGGCGGCGAGGGCGCGCCGCCGGTGGACGAGATGCTGAAGCTCGCCCGCGCCCTGCGCGGCAGCGCGCTGATGGCCAACAAGGGACTGATCGCCCGCGCGGCCGCCGGTCTCGAGGCCCTGGTGCGGGCGGTCCGTGAGGGCCGCCGGAACTGGGATCCGGAGACGCAGCAGGTCACCATCCGGGCCGTCGACGATCTGAAGATTCTCATCCGCTCGGTCCTGACCTGGACCGACGCCGACACGGTCAAGGCCGAGGCATTGAGCGGCGAGCTCGAGCGCCTCGCGGGCACCCCCCGGACGTCGGGCGCGGTGCCGCGGATGGACGCCCCGACCCTCGACGCCGGCGCCCGGGCGTTCGTGGCCCGCGAGGGCGCCGCCATCGCGAGCGCGCTCGACCGCGCGTCCCAGGCGCTCCGCGCCAATCCCCTGGCGCACGACCCGCTGCAGCAGGTCACGCGGGCGCTGCAGCCCCTGCGCGGTCTCGCCGCCCTGAACGATCTCCCGCCGCTGCCCGACGTCCTCGAAGGCATCGAACGGGCCATCGGGGAGCTCGAGCGCGCGACGGCCGGCGCGCCTCCCGGAGTCGACGAGCTGTTCCAGGCCGCCGCCAGCGCCATCG
>DATMOQ010000353.1:0-3741 GCA_035568195.1 Gemmatimonadales bacterium | reverse complement strand
GGTGGAGCTCCCGGCGGGGGTCGAGATGGTGATGCCGGGGGACAACACGAAGATGGCGATCGAGCTGATTACGCCGATCGCGATGGAAGAGGGCCTGCGGTTCGCGATCCGGGAAGGTGGCCGGACGGTGGGCGCCGGCGTGGTGACGAAGATCAAAAAGTAAGAGGCGATGGCTTTGGCTGAGGGAATCTGCGATGCCACGTGAAAATATCATAATGGAATGCACGACCTGCAAAAGCCGGAACTACTTCACGACGAAGAACCGGCGGAAGCATCCGGAGCGTGCGGAGTGGAAGAAGTACTGCCCGCGGTGCAACAAGCCGCAGGTCCATAAGGAATCGAAGTAACCGTGGCCACGGACGTCGTCACCTCGCCGCCGGGCGGGACACCGGGCGTTGTCCGCCGGTTCGTTACCTTCCTGCGTGAGGTGCAGGCCGAGACCAAGCGGGTCACGTGGCCGTCGTGGCTGGAGCTGCGGAAGGCGACCCTGGCGATCATCCTGTTCACGATCGCCCTGGGCGTGGCCATCGGCCTGATGGACAGCCTGCTGCAGTTCCTGCTGGTGACCGTCGTCGCGAAGGTCTTCTGATGGCCGAGCGCCGCTGGTACGCCGTGCAGACCACGGCCGGGCACGAGAACAAGGTCCGTTCGCTCATCGAGCGCCGGATCCAGGACGACGCCCGTGCGGACGAGGAGAAGCCGATCCGGCTGGCGATGGTCCCCACCCAGGACGTGGTGGAGATCAAGAACGGCAAGAAGGAAACGGTCAAGCGGAAGATCTACCCCGGGTACGTGCTGGTCGAGATGGCGCTGAATCAGGAGACCAGCCACGTGATCAACGGCATCCAGGGCGTGATCAAGTTCGTCGGCACCGGCAAGGAGCCGATGGCGCTGCGGGCCGACGAGGTGAACCGCCTCCTGGGCATCGCGGAGCCGACGCCGGAAGAAGAGCCGGCGGAGGAGATTCCGTTCCTGGTGGGCCAGGTGGTGGAAATCACCGAGGGGCCGTTCTCGGACTTCAGCGGTACGGTGGAAGAGGTCCTGTCGGACAAGGGGAAGGTCCGGGTGTCGGTGTCGCTCTTCGGGCGCCCGACCTCGGTGGAGCTCGATTATCTGCAGCTGAAAGCGCACTAAGAGACTAGACGCACAGACGCCTAGACGCACAGGCAAACCTGACCACGGGTCAAGTGGGAGTCCGCCGCGCTCGGCGGGCGTTAGATGAGAGGAAGCGCATGGCAAAACCGATTACCGCGGTCGTGAAGCTGCAAGTCCCCGCCGGGCAGGCCAACCCGGCGCCGCCGGTCGGCACGGCCCTGGGACCCCATGGCGTCAACATCATGGACTTCGTGAAGCAGTTCAACGCGAAGACCCAGGGCGCGATGGGCATGATCACGCCGGTCGAAGTCACGATCTATAAAGACCGGACCTTCACCTTCATCACCAAGACGCCCCCCGCGGCTGTCCTCCTGAAGAAAGAGGCCGGCATCGAGAAGGGCTCCCCCCAGTCCAACCGGACCAAGGTGGGCTCGGTGACCAGGGCGCAGGTCCAGAAGATCGCCGAGATCAAGATGCCCGACTTGAACGCCACGAGCCTCGAGTCCGCCATGAAGATGGTGGCGGGCACGGCGCGCTCGATGGGGCTCGAGGTGAAGGACTGATGCACGTCCACGGCAAGAAGTTCCGCGCCGCGGTGGGCCAGCTGGAGCCGCGGAAGCTCTATCCGCCCAAGGAAGCGGTGGAGAAGGTCAAGTCGACCTCCTTCGCCAAGTTCGACGAGTCGGTGGACATCGCGGTGCGCCTGGGGGTCGACCCCAAGCACGCCGATCAGATCGTCCGCGGCACGGTCTCGCTCCCGCACGGAACCGGCAAGACGGTCCGGGTGTTGGTGATCGCGCAGGGGGAGAAGGCGAAGGAAGCGGAGGCCGCCGGCGCCGATCAGGTGGGGGTCGAGTACCTCCAGAAGATCAAGGACGGCTGGCTCGATACCGACGTCATCGTGGCCACCCCGGACGTGATGGGACAGCTCGGACCCCTCGGCAAGGTGCTGGGCCCCCGCGGCCTGATGCCCAACCCGAAGGCCGGCACCGTCACCATGGACGTGGCCCGGGCGGTGAAGGAATTGAAGGCGGGTAAGATCGAATTCCGCGTGGACAAGGCGGGGATCATTCACGCCCCCATCGGGAAGCGGTCGTTCGGGGCCCAGGCCCTGGAAGAGAACCTGCACGCCTTCATGGACGCGATCGTGCGGGCCAAGCCCGCGGCGGCCAAAGGGCACTATGTCCGCTCGGTGACGGTGTCGAGCACCATGGGGCCCGGCATCCACTTGGATCCGGCGGTGTATGCATGAGCGCGACCAAGACCGAAAAACAGGAATCCGTGACCACGCTGACGGCCAAACTGAAGCGGTCGCCGTCCGTGTACGTCACCGACTTCACCGGGCTGAACGTGGCCCGCATCACCGACCTCCGGCGCCGGCTGCGCAAGGCGGGCGGGGAATACGTCGTCGTGAAGAACACCCTGGCCCGGCGCGCCCTCGTGGACGCCAAGGTGCTGGGGTTGGACGATCACCTGTCCGGTCCCACGGCGCTGGTCCTGGCCGGGACGGATCCGGTGGCCTCGGCGAAGGTGCTGACCGATTTCGCCAGGGAATTCGAAAAGCCGTCGGTCCGGGTGGGCCTGGTGGACGGCAAGGCCGTGTCGCCGGATCAGGTGAAACGGCTGGCGGCGCTGCCGTCGAAGTTGGAGCTGCTGGGCCAGCTGGGCGGCGCGCTGCAGGCGCCGATGGCGGGATTCGTCGGTGCGCTCAACGGATTGCTGATGAACATGGTGGGTGCCCTCGAGGCGCTCAAGACCAAGCGCTCCTCGGGCGCTGCTTCTTAACCGCAGGGAGACTCTCACATGACCACGCAGACACAGCTGGGCAAGGACGACATCATTTCGGCGATCGGCAACATGTCGGTGTTCGAGCTCGCCGAGCTGATCGAGGCCTTCAAGGAGAAGTTCGGTGTCACCATCGCCGCTCCGGTGGCGGCGGCGGCGGCGCCGGCAGCGGCCGCGGCTCCCGCGGCTGAAGAGAAGACCGAGTTTACCGTCGTGCTGAAGAGCGGCGGGGAGAAGAAGATTCAGGTCATCAAGGAAGTCCGGACCATCACCAGCCTGGGCTTGAAGGAAGCCAAGGACCTGGTCGAGGCCGGCGGAAACGTGAAGGAAGGCGTGTCCAAGCAGGAAGCCGAAGAGATCAAAAAGAAGCTCGAAGCGCAGGGCGCGACCGTCGAACTGAAGTAGAGCCCCGAACTGACGCGGCGGATCATAGGGGTCCGCCGGCGCGTTTGGGATCTCCTTCGGTTTGGACGGTAATGCGCGAATTCGCCACACCCCTGCTCGCTCGATCGAGCACCCATCGTGACCCCCGGACCCGACTCCGGTGCGGGGGGCGCTGGGACTTTTGCGTTGGGCCAAGGACGCTGACATGACCAACAAAACGCTGCCCGTGCTGTCGTTCGCCAAGCTCGAGGAGGGCATGTCCATGCCCCACCTCCTCGACATCCAGACCCGCGCCTTCCAGTCCCTGCTGCAGCCGGACGGGAAAGGCGACGCGCGCGCGGATGTCGGCTTGGAACGCGTGTTCAAGGATCTCTTCCCGATCCAGGACGTGAACGGGAATTACTCGCTCGAGTTCGTGCACTACGGGCTGGGCGAGCCCAAGTATTCCGTCGAGGAGTGCATCGAGCGCGACATGAC
>DATMOQ010000352.1:0-4842 GCA_035568195.1 Gemmatimonadales bacterium | reverse complement strand
TGACCTGCATCACGCCGAGGTAATACAGCATCGCGAACAGCGCCGACACGAAGATGATGGCCGGCAGGACCTGGAAGGCGAAGATGACACCCAGGTTCGAGTGCTGCTTGCCGAGCTCTCCAAACACGAATGACGATCCGGCGTACGAGTAGCCGAGGAGGGTGGTCACGGCGTCCCCGAGGAACCTGAAGAGCCGCTGCCCGATGGAGACCCGCAGCACGAACACCGCGAAGAGGAACTGCAGTCCGAGGCCCCACCCCACCACGCGCCAGCTGATCGCGCTGCGCTTCCGCGACAGGAGCACTCCGATTCCGAGAATCACCGCCATGCCGATCAGGCCGGTGAGCCGCTGCGGAACGCTTCGCGGCGCGTCGACCCGGGAGACCGTGTCCGCCGGCGCCTGCGGTGCCGGAGCGGGGGCCGTGGTGGACTGCAGGTGCGGCAGGACCTGCGCGTGCAGTGTGTTCAGGACCACTCTTGGCAGCGTGAACACGACGAGCGAGCACACGAACGTCACGCCGAACGCCAGCAGCACGCGCCGTACCGTCACAGGGCCTCCAGGTCGCTTTGGATGCGCGCCACCAGGGCGACGCGCTCATAGTCGGGAAGAAACGCGCTTTCGCAGCCGTTCAACACCACCCGCGCCAGGTCGGCCTTGGTGAACCCCAGCGCCGTGTGCGCCAGATGATATTCATCGGTGAGCGTGACGCCGTCCATCAACCGGCCGTCGGTGCTCAAGGTGACCCGCGCTCCCTGGACCAGATACTTCCGCGCCGGATGGGCCGCGAGCGTTTCGACTGTGTGGGTATGCAGGTTGGAGGTGATGCACATCTCGAGCGGGATCTGCCGCTCCACCACCTCCGCCAGGAGCTCGGCATCCTCTCCCACCCGCGTGCCGTGCCCGATGCGCGTCGCGCCGCACACGTGCAGCGCTTCCCGGACCGACTCCGCGCCCGCCCCCTCCCCCGCATGACAGGTGCAGAACATCCCGTGCCCCGCCGCATACTCGAACGCCGCGCGATGATCCCGGGCCGGGAAATCCCGCTCGGCGCCGGCCAGGTCGAAGGCCGCGACGCCGGCGCTCCGGTACTCCGCCGCCGCCTGGGCCAGCTCGAGCGACTCGGCCGGCGAGCGGGTGCGAATCCCGCACACGATGACGCCGACTTTGGTCCCGGTCTCGGCCATGCCCCGCCCGAAGCCGGCGAGGGGCGCCTCGATCGCTTCCATCATCGTGAGTGCCGGCCGGTGCAGGAGCGGCGAATAGCGGACTTCGACGTAGCGCACGTTCTCGGCCGCAACGTCCTGGACGAATTCGTACGCGACCCGCTCCAGCGCCTCCGGCGTCTGCATCACGGACAGCGTGGTGCCGTAGGAGACGAGGTATTCCTCCAGATTCCGCGCACCCTTCACCGAGAGCCGGCTAGCCAGCTCTTCGGGAGTGTCCGCGGGCAGCTTGACCCCCTGCATCCGCGCGAGCTCGATCATCGTCGCCGGGCGGAGGCAGCCGTCCAGGTGGACGTGGAGCTCCACCTTGGGCCAGTGCCGGAGCTGGTCCTTTGAGAGGGCCGCGCCGCCGGGGCGGGCGGAGATCACCACTCGATAGACCGCTCCCGCTTCGCCCACCGGATCGTCGGCGGCGACTTGAATGCCCCGGGCGTCCGTAACGTAGGCCTCGCCGGCCTGCACCTGATCGGCCAGGCGGACGTCGAGTGCCGCGACCGCGTCCCGCACCCGGGCCCCCCGGGGCACCGTCACGGGCCGTTCGTTCACGAAGGCTCTTAATTCGGGTGGAATCGAGCCTCCGCGGGGGCGTCGACCGGCTGGGGCAAGACTTTGAGATAGGCGATGAGCGCGTCCAGATCCGTGAGGCCGACGGGTGTCGCCGGAACGCTCTTGAGCATCGCGAACCCGGACCCGCCGGCCGCGAGGAAATCGCTGACGACCAGTGTGTACGTGGCCTTGGGCTCGATCTTCCGCCCGTTCGTGAGCCGGGTCTTGGTGATCCGCTTCCCCGCGTCCTTCCGGGAGTCGTACCACACCTCGACGCCGCCCAGCTGAGCCCGTTCCGTTCCGCCCGCCACCGCCCACTCCAGCGCCGACAGCAGCACGGTTCCGGAAAGACTGAGCCGGACCAGCTTGTTGCCGAACGGCTGGCATTGGAACAGATCGCCGTAGGTCACCGCGCCGGCCGGGAGGTCGGAGCGAATGCCCCCGTTGTTCATGATCGCCACGTCACCGCGCCCCATGTTCAGCTGGGCGTCGGCAATGAGGTGACCGAGGGGATACTCGTCGCCCTTCCGGACCAGCGCGAACCGCAGCGCGGCAATGGGCCGCCGTGTGAGCGAGTCGACCTTGGCCTGCGCGCGCGCCACCAGCGCCGCCAGCGCGGTGTCCGACTTGACCTGGTCGGCGTACGCGTCGATGACCTTGGTGCGCACGATGCAGCAGCGCCCACCGGAGCGGATAAAGTCGGCCACGGCGACGTCGCGGCCGCTCGAGGCGGCCTCCACGATGGGAATCCCATTGACGCGGGTGTCCACTCGGGCGTGCGTGTGGCCCGCCACGATCAGGTCCACCGAGCCCGAGTCGAGCTGGCGCGCGAGATCGATGATGCCGCCCTGACAGGCGCCCGAGTCGCAGATCGCGCCCTCGTGGGCCAGCAGGATCACGAAGTTCCCCGCCGCGCGCGCGGCCGGCAGCTCGCGCTTCACCGCGGCCGCCAGGTCTCCGAAGGAGAGACCCGCCACGTTGCGCGGATCGGTGGTGGTCGGCGTCGTCGTCGTGGTCAGCGCGAGCACCACGACCTTGAGCCCGCCGCGCGAGACGATGGTCCAGGGGTCGATCCAGGACGGCCGCGCCCCGGAGGCGTCCGTGATGTTCGCGGACAGGAACGGGTAGCTCGCCTCCCGCATGCGGGCGCGGAGCGTGTCGACGGTCCAGTCGAACTCGTGGTTCCCGATGGCGGCCGCGTCGATCCCCAGTTTGTTCATCGCCTGAATCACGGGGCGGCCGTACGCGAAGTTCGAGACCGGCGTGCCCTGCATCTCGTCTCCCCCGTCGAGCCGCACGGCCGTGCAGCCACAATCCGCCGCGAGCGAGTCGAGCCACCCCTTGAGCGCCACGACGCCCCCGACCGGGCGGCCCTGCGACCAGTCCCAGGTCCGGGGGGCCAGCTGTCCGTGCAGGTCGGTGATCGCCAGGACGCGGAGCATCGTGGTGTCGGCGTCGGACACCGCGGCGGCCGCGGGTGCAAACGCCTGCCGGGCCGCGGCGGCGGCCGGCGGAAGAATGGACCAGTTCCGGTGGTAGTAGGCGGCGGCGGTCACGTTCCCCACCCGCTTGATCTCGGCCGCGAGCAGGTCGCGGATGTCCTCGCCCTTGTCGTAGACCACCTTGGCGCTCTTGAGCATGTCGTACCCGCCACCCCCGGCGGCCCGGTAGTTCGACAGAGCGATGGTGAAGGTGTCCACCCCGGTCACGGGACGCCCCTTATAGAGGAGGCCCCGGATGCGCTGCCCCTCCGGCTGGGTCAGGTCGATCTGATAATCCACGCCCGAGACGACGTCGTAGTTGTAGCCGGGGACGGCCGGGTTGATCAGCGGCTGGCCGGCGGCATAGGTGCGGAAATAGTGCGCGCTCTGCTCGAGGTAGTCCTTGAGCTGCCGGCCCGTGATCCGGACTGCCACGAGCGAGTTGTCGTACGGATAGACGCCCGCCAGTTCGCGCAGGTGGATCTCTCCCGGGAAAGACGCGCCGGGATCGAAGGCCGGCGTGCCGGAAAGGTCGGCGCCCGTGCGGTGCCGCTGCACTTCGTTGACGAAGTCGAGGAGCGGCGTGTCTTCGGCGCGCTCGTAGCGTCCCTCGAAGCCCGGTTCGGCGGTGCCCAGCGTCTGCGACGCCCAGATCTTCACCCGGACGTGCGACGGCTCCTCGCGCCGGACGAAGGACGGCAACTCCGCGACCGTGGCGAGCGGGATCAGGTCCGCGCGAACGTGGTCCACCGCCCACTTGCCGCTCGCCCGCTTGAACCACACGTGCACCACGGACAGGCTCCGACCCCAGAACCCGGGCTGGACGAAGTGCACCCCGGCCAGGACGGTGTCCTTGAGCTCCCGGTGCGTGTGGCCGAACACCACCAGATCAGGCTTCGACGCCAGTCCCGCCAGGACGGCCGCGTTGTTCTCGGGACCCACCCCGGTGGTGTCGTACGACGACGGGTCGTTCAGCCCGGCGTGGACCAGCACGAGCTTGAAGTCCACGCCCTGGCGGTCGAGCGCCGCCAGCGCCCCCGGGGCGGCCTGTGCGATCGGCAGCACCTTGACCTTGCCCGCGACGAGCGACCGGTCCCACACCATCACGCCGGGCGTGGTGAACCCGGTGATGCCCACCCGGATCCCGTTCCGGACCACCACCGCGGTGGGGGAGAACAGCGGGGCGTCGGATCGCTCGGCCTGCGTGGTCGGCACCAGGATGTTGGCCGACAGATACTGGAACGTCGCGTCCGCCATCGCGGTCCGGAGGGCGTCGACGCCGAAATCGAACTCGTGATTCCCGGGCGTGGCTGCGTCATAGTCGAGACTGTTCAACGCGTCCACCATGGGGTGTGGACGGGCCGGAGCCACCCGGGCGAAATACGTCGCGAACAGATTCCCCTCGATCAGATCCCCCGCGTCCACGAGCACGACCTGCCCCGGGTATTGGGTGCGCAGCGTCGCGATGATCGTGGCCGCCCGGGACAGGCCCCCGGGAGTCTCGGCGTCGCGGACATCGTCCCAGCCCAGCATCCGGCCGTGGAGATCGGTGGTGGCCACGATCACCAGGTGGGCGCTGTCGGCGGACGAG
>DATMOQ010000351.1:0-4837 GCA_035568195.1 Gemmatimonadales bacterium | reverse complement strand
AAATGCATCCGCCGGCGGCGCCCGGAGCCCGACGGCCGGTCGCCGGGGGCGCGGAGGGTGACGAGTCAGAGTAGAGGATCAGGGTTCTTTCGCCAGCGCGGCGAGCTTGAGCACGGTGTTCCAGTTCCGCCCGGTGCACCGGGTGCCCAACGTGCGGTCGATGAGTGCGGTGGTGAGTTTTGATTCCCCGACGCCGTCGGGATACACCACGTACGCTTCTCGACCCCACGCCTCGACCGATTCCCGCCCCGGGATTCTCGCCTGCAACGCCTTCACCGCGGCCGGCGCCACCTTGTCTTTCAGGCAGAGCAGCAGGGTGTGCCCCGGATCCGCTTTGGCTTGCTTCGGGAAGGGATTGCCCTTGATGATGGCGTCCCATTCCCGGGGCGACCGCACGAAGAACTCGAGCTCGAGCCCCAGATGCTTGGGGGCTGCCCGCTCGAGCCGCGCCTCCATCTCCGTCGGCGACCCGGCGCCCTCGACCACCAGATTGCCGCTCTGGAGAATCGTGCGCGGGTTCTTGAGCCCGAGCTTCTCGCAAGCGGTTCGCAGGTCTGCCATGGCCACCATCTTGCGGCCGACGATGTTGATCCCGCGAATCAGGACGATGTGGATCAGGTTCTAGCCCCCCGCCCCGCGCAGCACGCCAAGGCGCACCAGCCCCTCGACCACCATCTCGACCGCCAGCGCCGCCAGGATCATGCCGAGGATCCGGATCAGCGCGGCGCCCCCGGTCCGCCCCAGCCAGCGCATCAGTTGGGAGGACCACCGGAGGGCCACATAGGTCAGCCCCAGGATCGCAATCAGGACTCCGGCGGTCATCGCCTGGTGCGCCGTCGAGTACCGGGCGTTCTCGGTCAGGACGACCACGGCCAGGAGCGCCCCGGGAGACGCGATGGCGGGAATCGCCAGTGGAAACACGGCCGGATCCCGTGATCCCTTTCCGTCGTCGGGGCCCGCGATGTGACTCGTGAAGTCGGTCAGCGTCATCTGCGCGCCGAACAGGAAGAGAAAGACGCCACCGGCGATCTGGAACGACGTGAGGGATACATGCATAGCCGCGAGCGCCACCTGCCCGAGGACCAGGAATCCGATCAGCGTCACGCCGGCGATCACGACGGCACGACCGGCCAACCGCCGGCGCGCCCCGGCATTCATGCCCTCACTCACCACCGCGAACACCAGCACCGTCCCGATCGGATCGATGGTGGAGAGCAGGATCAGTGCGTCCCGAAGCAGGTCGCTGGCCATGCGGCTCCCGGATGGTTGGTCAGAAGAATATGCGCTCAGGGCGTCCCGTCGCCGAGTACCGAGCCGATCGCGGCCCGCACGGCGCGATGATTCATCAGAAACGTATGCCGGGCAGCGACCAGCACCGGGGAGTCAGAGGGGTCCACCAGCGTCTCGGCGACCGCGACGATCCCGTCATTCGGCTCGTTTCCGAAGGGGCTCCACCGCCCCGTCCGTCCCCCCGTACCGGCCAGGATGGTATAGGGAGCGATGACGGGAGGGAGGCGGGCGAAGAACGCCGGATCAGCCAGCAACTGACCCATCTCTCCGTTCACGATCCGGTAGGGCCCCAGATGGCGGAATTTCCGGGCCAGGAGGGGCGGCCGCTGGGGAGTCCCGAGGAAGATGAGGTGCCGGGGCGTGGAGGTGGTTCCGTCGAGCGCCGACCGCAGGAGCAATCCGCCGAGGGAATGACCGATGCAGGCGAATGGGGCGGTCATCCGGGCGAGCTGATCCCGCACCCGCGCCCGGACGGCGGCGAAGGACTCGAGGGCGGCGACGTACCCCGTGGTGGTTGGGTCGTGACCCAGACGGCGGAGTGCGCGGGCCAGGCCGGCGAGCGACAGGGGGGTGCGCGCCATACCGTGGATCAGAAGAACCTTCACGTTCAACTACTTCGGCGTGACGATTCGTCGCGGCTCGTTCCGCTCCGGTGCCGGGCCGGGTTCGAGCAGCCGCTGTCGCAGCTCCCCGAGAATGCGCTCACTGAAGTCAAGACGTTCCTGAAGCTCGGTCATCCCATTACGCAGGGCACCCAGGGAGTCATCCGCGAGCGCCCCGGCACTGCCCCCGCGGATCCGGGCGGCGAGCGCACGGCCGATGGGACCCAGCCCCAGCACGGTGATCGCCAGGGTTCCGAGGAACACCACGTCGCCGTGGGACGCCAGCATGAAAATGAACTGCGAAAACTGCCTGGTCCAGAAATCAGGACCCATGGGTCCCTCCGCTGTCGCGACGGGGTTCTTCGTACAGTCCGAACTCGTTGCCCACCGGGTCGGCGAATGCGGCGAACGCGCCCATCCCCGGGCCGATCTCCGTCCGCGGCGTCAGGACCCAGCCCCCGGCGGCCTGGATCTGCTTCAAGGTGTCCACGATTGCGTCGACCATGATATAGGTCCGAGTGCGTTCGTCGGGCGTGCGGTCACTCTCCTTCACCCAGGTGCCGCTCACACCCCCGGTGTCATCGAAGGCGATTGCGCCGTCCCCGCGCGGCCGCACCTTCCACTTGAAGATGCTGCGGTAGAACTCCGCGGACGCCTCGGCGGTCTTCGCGGGAATTTCGAGGTAGCAGATCTTGCCGTGAGGCATCGTGGTCGCTCCCCGGACGTGCCTAGAACTGCCAACCGATGGTGATCGGCAGGAACCACTGTGGAGCCGTCTCCCCCCGCAGCAGACGATAGTAGTCGCCGGATATGAGGAGTCCCGTGTTCCGCTCCCCCAGCCGGAGACTGACCCCGACCCGGTACCCGCCCGCGACGCTGGTCGACCCTGGGGCTCGATCGGGCAACCAGCTCACACTCGGCCCCAGACGATACAGCAGGGACGCCCTGGGGCCTCCCTCGGTGAATTGAAACGCGGGTGCAAGCGCCAGCGCCGTGGTAGGCCCGGTATACGGGGAGGTCCCGGGACGGCAGCCGCCAGGACAAACCACGGTGGCAATCGGAGCTCCGCCCGGCGCGTTCATCACCGAGGCATCGAGCAGCAATGGGAGCCGCGCAAATCCCAGGCGGAGATACGCACTGATCCCAGCGCCACCCGGCCCGTGATCGGTGGCCATGAGGCCCGCTCCGATCGACACGTTCATGCGGTCCGGGGTCTGGGCCATCAACGAACTGGCCCCAAGGGCTGCGAGCACGAGAAGGGCACGCACGGGGTGTGTCATCATCGGCCTCCGGATGGTCAGGGAACGAGTCTCCCTTTACCATACTGCGCATACTGCGTCGCTCGGTAGTCCCCAAGCACCCCGTGTGTCACTCTCCGCGGACACCCCTCATCGCGGCGCGGGCCCCGGTCATCGTCAGTAGTGTCGCGAGCAGGGCGCCGAGGATGCCGAACGCGCTACCCGTAAACGCGAGGTAGCTCGTGGCTGTCTGCCCGGGGCTGAACGACGAGACACCCGTGATGCCCCCGATGACCAGCGCCAGCATGAATCCGTACCCCATGACCAGCATCGACCACACCAGGCCCGTAGCCTCTCGCTTCTGGAGCACCAGCGCGGGAAGCACGGACGACAGGGTCAGGATCCAGATCCCCATCATGATCAACGCCTCGTGCGCGGTGTGCCACAGTCGCACTCCTTCATCCCCTCCCGACTCGACGACGGTCGGGTAGCCGCACAAGAGCCCCACGAACAGCACGACGGCGCCATGAAACATGAGCCGGGGACGATCGCGGTCAGCCATCACGACCTCCTCCTGTGGTAAGTGTCCGCGGCGCGGGCCACGTCACGGGGTGACCCACCCCACTGCTGCTTCCAGGCACGGCGCATTTGCAGTCCCGAGCGGAACCCCGCCACTTCCGCCGCCTCGGCGATGCGCGCGCCGCATTCGATCGCCTGACGGGCCCGCTCGAGCCGGATGGACCGCAGGTACTGGAGCGGCGACACGCCGGCGTGGTCGATGAAGAGCCGCAGCAGGTGGCGCTCGGTGGCGTGGGCCACCGAGGCCAGTGCCGTCATGGTCCAGTCCCGCGTCGGCTTGGTGATGATGGCATCCTGTACCCGGTGGACCGCCTGGTGCAGATGACGGCGATGCACCAGGAACGGCGACAGCTCGGGGTCGCGCGGCGAGCGCCGCAGATACACTACCATATCCTCCGCAACGCTCGCGGCCAGCGCCTCCCCGCACTCCTCGGCGATCAGGTGCAGGGCGAGATCGATGCCCGCCGTGATGCCGGCGCTGGACGCAAGCGGCCCATCCACCACGAACACGCGGTTGTCGATCACCTCGGCCCGCGGCGCCAGTGCGCGCAGTGCGTGCAGCAGCTCGTGATGCGTGGTGCAGCGGCGGGTGTCGATCAGACCGGCGCGCGCCGCCAGCAAGGCACCCGAGCAGATCGCAAGGACGCGATGCGGAAAGTCTGCCGTGCTCAAGGGTTCGCGCAGAAGGTGCTTGAGCCAGTGGGCGGTGGTCGCGATGGCCGGCGTGACCTGGCCCAGCGTGGCGGTGGGTTGCCCGACCAGGACGACCCACGTGGGAGTGCTGAGCCGTTGGGGCAATGGCTCCAGATCCGCCAAGCCCACGCCCACCGAGGTCGCCACAGTCCGGACCGGGCCCGCGAACCGCAGCCGGAACCGCGGCGGAAGTCCCCGAGACTGGCGATGCAGGTTGGCCAGACGAAATGCCTCCGCCGGCCCCGCGATGTCGAGCAGCAGCGAGTGCGGCGCGATGACGAACAGCAGGTCGATGGGACGGGCGCGAGCGATCATTCGTCGACCGGTTAGTGGATGCGACAACGATATACCGCCGGTGCGCGGGGCGAAACGCGCCCCGCCGGGGCATGTCCGAAAATGATCCAAAGCTGTCCGCCCCCGGGGCCTGTCTCGGGC
>DATMOQ010000350.1:0-3598 GCA_035568195.1 Gemmatimonadales bacterium | reverse complement strand
ATCGGGAAGTTGGGGAATAGATTGCGCGGCAGTCATCATCCCCTCGCCGAGTATCCCGTTGGGAGAAGCCGGATCTCCGTAATCGCCGTCCTCGGCGGCCTCGTCACCGCGAACAGCACGGCCTCCGCCACATCCTCGGCTCGCAGCATGTCCTTGCGCTTGGTGAACCCGGCCTTCGAGTCGGGATCGATGGGGTCCCAGATGTCGGTGTCCACCGGCCCCGGCGAAACCAGCGTCGTCCGTACTCCGGTCTTCCCCAGCTCCGCCACGATCGACTCGTGCATGCCCCGCACCCCGTACTTGCTGGCCCCGTACGCCGCCGAGCCCGTGAATGCCACATGATCCGCGATGGAACCGATGGTGACGAAGTGCCCGCTCCCCCGCTTGACCAGGTGCGGCACCAGCGCCCGCGCGACCAGAAAGGGCCCCACCAGATTGACGCTCATGGCCTGGGCAAAATCAGCAGCCGTGGTCTCTTCCAGCGACTTGCTGAAGAAGATTCCGGCATTGTTGACCACGATATCGGGAGCCCGGAGCTCCTTGAGCACCCTGCCTATGACCCGGTCCACCTGGACCGGGTCCGACACATCGCACCGGAAGTCCGTCTGCCGGCTGGCCGACCCATCCGCCAGACTCCGCGCCAACCGGACCGTGTGCGCCCCCGCCGCCCGCAGCTCGTCCGCCACGGCCAACCCGATCCCCCGGGACGCTCCGGTGACCAGCGCGACCTTGCCGGTCAGCGGCGACGTCACCCGACCAGCCTCAGGAACTCCTCGCGGGTCTTGGCGTCATCCCGGAACGAGCCCCGCAGGGCGCTGGTGATGGTCTTCGAGTTCTGCTTCTCCACGCCCCGCATCATCATGCAGAGGTGATACGCCTCGATCACCACACCCACCCCCTGGGGCTCGAGCACCCGCATCAGGGCGTCCGCCACCTGGTCCGTGAGCCGCTCCTGGACCTGTAAACGCCGCGCGAACACGTCCACCACGCGGGGGATTTTCGACAGCCCGACGATCTTGCCGTCCGGGAGGTACGCCACGTGCGCCCGGCCGTAGAACGGGAGCATGTGATGCTCGCACAGGGAATAGATCTCGATGTCCCGGACCAGGATCATCGACTCGTGCTTCTCGTTGAACAGCGCCCCGTTGATCACGTCGTCCACGCTCATCCCGTACCCCCGGGTGAGGAACTTCAGGGACTCGGTGACGCGTTCGGGCGTGCGCTTCAGGCCCTCGCGGAGCGGGTCCTCCCCGATCTGCGTGAGCATCTCGCTCACCAGGGTCTCGAAGGGGATTCGCGCCGTGCTGGGCGGCGTGTGCGACTCGTGGAAGCTGTGGTGGGACGAAGACTTCATCTGATCGCGCGCCATACGTTCCTTTCCGTCGCCCGCGGCGCCCACTATCTTCGGCCCACGTGCGAGTCCTAAAGCTACTCACGGCCGCAAAGTCCGTCTCGGCACTCTCGGCCCTGTGGACTTTCCCCAGCATCCTGTTCTCCGCGTTCCTGGTGGCCTGGGGCGCGGAGGCGGCGCAATTCCTGATGTCCCAGGGGCTGGCCCTCGCCATCCTTGCCTGGCTCCAGACCCTGCCCGAATTCGCCGTCGAAGCCGTGATCGCCTGGGAAGCGGGTCGCGAGCCGGCCCGCGCGCACCTCGCGATTGCCAACCTCACCGGCGCCATCCGGCTGCTGCTGGGACTCGGCTGGCCGATGATCTACGCGGTGTACGTCTGGTATGGCCGCGCGAACCAGAGTGTACGGCTCCCGGCCATCCGGCTTACGGCCGAGCACGGGACCGAAGTCGCTGGATTGATCCCCGGTCTGTTGTACTTCGTATTCATCCTGTTCAAGGGATCCATCGGCTGGATCGATGCGCTGATTCTCCTCGCCCTCTACGGACTCTATCTTGCCGCGCTCCTCCGGCACCCGCCGCAGTCCGTGGAAAAGGTCGAGGACGCGCCGGCCGTGTCCCGCTGGGCCTATGCGCAGCCGGGGTGGCGGCGTCCGGCGGCGATCGTCGGATTGTTCGTGGTGGGCGGCGCGCTGCTGTTCTTCACGGCCCACCCATTCCTCGAATCGATGCTCGCGGTGGCGGGCACGCTGGGCGTGAGCCAGTTCGTCCTGGTGCAGTGGGTCGCGCCCTTCCTTTCCGAGTTTCCGGAAAAACTCTCGGCGTTCGCGTGGGCGCGCCGGGTCTCCCATGCGCCGATGGCGCTGATGAACCTGGTCTCGAGCAACATCAACCAGTGGACCGTGCTGGCGCCGATGATTCCGCTGGTCTACGGCTATTCCCATTGGCGCGCCACCGGCGCCTGGATCGACTTTCAGTTCGACAATGCGCAGCGGCTCGAGATCCTGATTACGCTGCTCCAGAGCGTCGTGGCCGTCCTCGTGCTCCTGACCCTCGAGCTCAAGTGGTTCGAGGCGCTGGGCATCTTCGCGCTCTGGCTGGTCCAGTTTCTGGTGCCGCACTGGCGGGTGGAGGTCGCCTGGGGGTATGGTGCGTGGATCGCGGCCCTTGTCGTGCTCTACGCATTCAGAAAGCGCCGGCCTTTGGCGATCAGCGCTGCGTGGCGGTCCTTGCGGGCCTAGAAATGCCGATCGGCCGCGAGCGCCTGAGCGCCGCGGCCGATCGGGTGAATCAGGAACGAAGAGGAATATTGAAGCCCGAAAGTAATGACTGGTCCCTCACCGTAGCGTCTGTCTTCCCCGCGAGGGGCATGACATTGGTCACAGTATCTGGGTCCACATTCAGGCTGTTGGCTCAATAGTTGAATCTCTCCGTCCCTGCACTTACGATACCGTCCGGACCGGAATCGTCAAGGAAGGAATCATGAATCTCACGCTCGTGATTGCCGTCACCGCGCTGGCCCTCTGGGCCGTCCTGCTGTTCGGTTTGCACATCGGCACCGGCCCGGTCAATCTGCTCTACGCGCTGGGCGCGATCGCCATCGCGCGCCGCGTCATCGTCGGCGCGCCGAAGTTCCTCTCCTGATTGCGCTCGGCTGGGTCGCGCCCTAGGTTGGCACTATGGCGTATTTGATGCGGTGGAGCCCGGAGCAGGGGGCGGTGCAGATGTCCGCGCTCCGCGAGATGCTCCAGCGCGAAGGCAAGGCGACCGCCTGGTGGTCGGACGTGCCGGGGACGAAGACCGGCGAAAACGCCCGTCATTGGCCGGAGACCCGCTGGGTGATATCGGGATATCTGCGGGTGCGGGTCGGCGCCGAGACGTACGACCTGGGGCCCGGAGACCGGATCGACCTGCCCGCCGACACACCCCACACCACCGAAGTCATCGGCCTGGCCACGGCCATCCATCTGATCGGTACGAGCGATCCGAAGCTGGTGTCGCTGAGCGCGTGAGGGCCATCAGCCGTCAGCAGGCTGATCGCTGATGGCTGACAGCTGACGGCTCGCAGTTCAAATCTCCCAATTCGAAAACAGCACGCCTGCCGTCACCGCCCGCTCCGGATATCCGGTCAGGCACATCCGCAAGTCGGTCCAGCGCACCTGATAGCCCCGCGAAACCAGCGACTGATACGCGTCGGCATACGCCGTTTGTGACCTGACCGCCACCCGGCGGATACCGGCGCGCGACGCG
>DATMOQ010000349.1:0-2884 GCA_035568195.1 Gemmatimonadales bacterium | reverse complement strand
TGGGGGTGGCGCCGATGAGGATGACGTGGGGAGCGCCGTCGCGGGCGGTCTCCGAGTCCAGAACGGCGAAGCCCGCGCGGAGCAGCATGCGCTCGAGGCCGTCGGGGCGGGCCTCCGGAGCACCGAGCAGGAGCAGTCGGGACGCCTTCGAATCAGTCAACGGACTCACGGTCCCCGGAGAGGTGAGTGGCAAGGTAATTTTGGAAGCATGCTGAAACAAGCTGGAATGGGCCGATGAGCCGCCCGGCCCCGGCGACCGCCGGGCTCCGGCGCCGGATGGTGCGCGAACAGATCGCGCGCCGGGGCGTGCGCGACCCGCGGGTGCTCCTGGCGATGGACCGGACGCCGCGGGAATGGTTCGTGCCCGAGGAATCGTCGGCCGACGCGTACGCCGACGAGCCGCTGCCGCTCCTCGCCGGCCAGACCATTTCGCAGCCGTACGTCGTCGCGCTGATGACGTCCCTGCTCGCGCCCACCCGCCACGACCGGGTGCTGGAGATCGGCACCGGGTCCGGCTACCAGACGGCCATCCTGGCCCGCCTGGCGGCGGAGGTCTACACCGTGGAGCGCATCCCGGAGCTCCTGGTCACCGCCGAAGCCCGGCTGGCCCGCATGGGGTTCACCAACATTCAGTCCCTCATCGCCGACGGCGCCCGGGGCTGGAGCGCCGCCGGGCCCTTCAACGGGATTCTGGTGGGGGCCGCGGCGCCCCACGCGCCGGCGCCGCTGCTCGAGCAGCTCGCGCCCGGTGGACGCCTGGTCATCCCGATCGGAGACCGGGCCCAGCAGGAGCTCACCGTGTTCACCAAGGAGCAGTCGCGTATCGAGTCCCGCGCCGCGGGCGGTGTGCGATTCGTCCCCCTCGTGTCGCCCCTCTCGTTCGACCCCGGCGCCGCCGCGTGACGACCGACCTGCTGGGCGCCCACGTCTCGACTGACGGCGGCGTCTCTACGGGGCCCGCCCGGGGCGCCGAGGTGGGAGCCGTCGCCATCCAGCTGTTCACCAAGACGCCCAACCAGTGGCGTGAGCCGCCCATCATTCCCGACGAGGTCGAGCGGTTCAAGGCCGAGATGGCGCGGAACCACATCGTGGTGGCCGTCGCCCACGACAGCTATCTCATCAACCTCGCCTCGCCGGACGACAAGCTGCGCGCCAAGAGTCTCAAGTGCTTCAAGGGCGAGATGGAGCGCTGCCGGGCCTATGGCATCCCGCATGTCGTATCCCATCCGGGAAATTTCATGGACGACCACGACGCCGGGCTCGCCCGCAACGCCCTCGCATACGCCACGGCGCTGGCGGAGGTGGATGGGGAGGTGGACGTGCTGATCGAAGGGACGGCGGGTGCGGGGACCGCCCTGGGTCGCACGTTCGAAGAGCTGCGTGACTTGCGGAACGGGATGCCGGAAGGGGTCCGTCACCGGGTCGGCTTCTGCCTCGACACCGCCCACCTGCACGCCGCGGGGTACGACGTCGTCGGGAACGTGTCAGGGGTCTTCGACCAGTTCGACCGGGTCGTCGGCCTCCCACTTCTCAAATGCCTCCATCTGAACGATTCCAAGGCCGCGCCGGGGTCCCGGCTGGACCGTCACGAGTGGATTGGCGAAGGGACCATCGGCGCAGAGCCGTTCCGCCGCATTTTGCAAGACGCGCGGTTCGAGAAAGTCATTAAGATTATCGAGACGCCGAAGGGCGACGACCCGGTGAAGCACGATCGGCGGATGCTGGAACGACTCCGGTCGTACGCATGAACGAACGTCGGGTCGCAACCGTAGGGGAGACTGATGTCAGACTCGCGGGCGCGTCGAGGTTGGGTGAAGCCGGCAGTGGCCGCCCTGCTCCTGATGATTCAGGCGCTGGGCTCGCCGGCTGTCGCGCTCGCGCACGCCCGGGAGCCCGGCGCGACCCTGGTTTCGGTCGAAGCGGGACACACGGATCACTGTCCCGTCCTCCACAACGAGCTTACCTGCACGCTCTGTCAGTACGCCGGGTCCCTCGTCGTCACCCGGCAGGCTCAGCCGCAGCCCGATCTGGGTCGCGTAGCCCTCGTCGCGGTGGTCGTCGTTTCGACCCCCCGCGCCGTCGCCCGCCCCGCGCCCAGCACGTCTCCCCGCGCGCCTCCCGCGCCACTCGCTTAGTCACGCTCTGACAATCGCGCGCCGCGGTTCGGCGCGCCGTCGCACGACTCGCTCCTCCGGAGCGCGTCGCGCGCTCGCCCCACTCGGGAGGCAGTGGCATGGTCACGCGCACCTATTTCATCCTGGCGGCACTCGGTACGGCCATCGCGGCCGGGCCGGTACACGCCCAAGGTCCGGGCACGGCGCCCGCCACGCTGACGCTGACGCGCCGGCAGGCGGTGGACACCGCCCTGGCGCACAATCCCCAGCTCACCGTGGCCCGCGAGCAGCTGGCGCAGGCGCGAGCCCAGGCGACGGAGACCGCGGCCTTTCCGGATCCGACGCTCTCGGGTGACCTGACCGGTCAGCGGACGCCCACCACGTTCCGGACCAATACCGGGAGCGACATCGGCGTCGGGCTCGCGCTGCCCTTCCCCACCAAGTTCGTGCTGTTGAACCGCGTGGGAAATGCGAACGCCGAAGCCGCGTCCTTCAACTACGATCAGCTGCGGCAGCAGACCGCATCGCAGACGGCGCAGGCCTATGACGCGCTCATCGTGGCGCTCCGGCACCGCGCGGATATCCAGACTGGAGACTCGCTGGCGCGGGACTTCCTGAAGAAGACGCAGGTGCGCTTCGACGCGGGTACCGTAGCGCGCCTCGACGTGCTCAAGGCGCAGGTGGATCTGGCGCAGGCCGAGAACGACCTGCTCGCCAACCAGCGCGACCTGGTCAACGCCCGCGCCGCCCTCAACCGCCTGCTGGGACGC
>DATMOQ010000348.1:0-9490 GCA_035568195.1 Gemmatimonadales bacterium | reverse complement strand
TCCTGAGCCACGTCGACTGGAACGCCATTCTCCGGAACACCATCTCGGAAACGGGCCTCTCCGGGTCCAACAAGACCAACGTCATCCCGGCGGAGGCGTCGGCCGAGCTGGATATCCGTCTGCTGCCCGACCAGGACACGGCGGCCTTTCGGGCGGAGCTCGTGCAGGTGGTGGGAGACACGGCCGTGCACTGGACCACGATCCTGCCCCCCAAGCCGCCTCTCGAGAGCCCCATCGAGACCGACCTGTTCCGGGCCATCGAGCGGGCCGCGCATGAGCGGGACCCCAAAGCCCTGATCACGTCCGTGATGCTCACCGGCGCCACGGACCGGCCGACGTATCGGTCGCTCGGGATCGTCACCTACGGGTTGGATCCATTCAAGACCGAGCTGGAAGACAGTCAACGTGGGGTGCACGGCAACGACGAGCGGGTGAGCGTCGAGAACCTCACGTTCGGGCCGCATTTCTTCTACGATATTTTGAGATATGTGCAGTGAGCAGAGATGTCAGTGGCCAGTGGCAAGTGAATTCGCCGTTTCTGGCCACTGACCACCGGCCACTGGCCACTCGCAATCCCGAAACTCCCTCAATCGTGATTCCGTAGGCCGCGTGATGCTTCCTCTGCTGTGGGTACTGAGAACCGGCAACCCGCCCACCGGACCGTATTCCGGCACCGCCGGCAACGTCGCCGTCGCCACTCCCCGCATTGATGCTTCGGTCAACATCGACGGCACGCTGGATGAGGCGCCCTGGAAGCAGGCCGCGGTGCTCACGGGATTCTCGGAATACTTCCCCGTGGACGGGCGCCCCGCCGAGGACTCGACCCAGGTGCTGGTGTGGTACTCGCCCACCGCCATCTACTTCGGCATCCGCGCCTTCGAGTCTCATGGCCCCGTCCACGCCACCCTCGCCACCCGGGACCACATCACCACCGACGACTGGGTGGAGATCCTCCTCGACACCTTCAACGACCACCGCCAGGCCATCGCTTTCGGCGTCAACCCGCTCGGAGTCCAGTCCGACGGCACGCTGAACGAGACCCACGCCGGCACGCGCGACACGGTCGACCTCTCGACCGACTTTGTGTACCAGTCCAAGGGGCGGATCACGGACTACGGCTACGAGGTCGAGGTCCGGATTCCGTTCAAGAGCATCCGCTACCAGCCGACGGCGACGCAGACGTGGGGCATCCAGATCATCCGAACGGTGCAGCACTCGGGCCACCAGCAGACCTGGACCCCGGCACGGCGGGCGGCGGCGTCGTTCCTGGGCCAGTCCGGGACGCTCGAGGGCCTGGCCGATCTCCACCGGGATCTGGTGCTCGACCTGAATCCCGAGCTCACCGGCAAGGTGGACGGCGGCCCCGCGGGAACGGGCTGGTCCTACCACCATCTCAACCCGGACATCGGCGGCAACGTCCGCTGGGGCATCACGAACAACCTCACGCTCACCGGGACCGCGAATCCGGACTTCTCGCAGATCGAAGCGGACGCGAGCCAGCTCGTCTTCGACCCCCGCGATGCCCTGTTCTTCCCCGAAAAGCGGCCCTTCTTCCTCGAGGGGCTCGAGCAGTTCTCGACGCCGAACAACCTGATCTACACCCGCGCGCTGGTGCAGCCCGTGGGGGCCCTGAAGATCACCGGGAAGGTGGGCAACATCGGTATCGGGGTGCTTTCCGGAGCGGACGCGCAGGCATTCTCCGCCACCGGCGCGGACAACCCGTTCTACAACATTCTGCGGGCTCGCGCCGACCTCGGAGGTCAATCCACCGCCGGGTTGGTGTACACGGACAAGCGGGATGGGAGCGACTGGAACCGGGTGGCGGGCGCCGACGCGCGCATCACCTTCGGCGGCATCTACACGCTGGGGCTCCAGGCGGCCGAAAGCTTCACCCGGACGGGCGGTGCGACGGTGCAAGGCCCGCTGTGGCAGGCATCCCTCACGCGCTCCGGCCGGCAATTCGGCTTCACGTACTCACTCGCCGGGATTCACCCCGACTTCTTCGATCAGTCCGGGTTCATCGCCCGGAACGGCATCGCGGTCGGCCAGGTCGACCACAGTCTCACCTTCTACGGAGCCCCCGGCGCGGCCGTGGAAAGCTTCAGCGGTGATGTCCTGCTCTTCGGCCGCTGGCTCTACCCGCACTTCCAGGCGGGCGACGCGCCCGACGACCGGGAGATCCACTTCAACACCAACACGGTCGTGCGGGGCTGGGCCGTCACCACCGGACTGTTCTTCGAGCGCTTCGGCTACGATCCCTCGCTCTATGCGAACTACGCGATTCAGCGGACTTCGGGGAGCGTGACGGACACCGTTCCGTTCGTCGGCACGCCCTCCATCCGCAACCTGGACATCCTGATCCAGTTCGCCACGCCGCAGTACCGGCATTTCGACGCGAACCTGCTGTTTCTCCCGGCCATCCAGGATGAGAATTTCTACGAATGGTCGCCGGCCCGGATCCTGATCATGCAGGGCGGCATCGACTGGCGGCCCAACGACCGGATCCGCGTGGGCGGGACCTACCTCCATCAGGAGTACTGGCGACGGTCGGACGGCTCGCTGGTCGCCCGCCAGCTGATTCCCCGCCTCAAGGTCGAGTATCAGGTGTCACGCCCGCTGTTCGTCCGCGTGGTCGGACAATACGTCTCGACGTTCCAGGACTCGTTGCGCGATGATTCCCGGACCGACGATCCGATCCTGATCCGCAACCCGGCCACCGGCGTCTACGAGCGTGCCCTGGCCTTCACGAATAACGGGTTCCGGATGGACTGGCTGGTGGCGTTCACTCCCTCTCCCGGCACCGTCGTCTACGCCGGGTACGGTTCGAGCCTCACCGATGCGGGGACCTTCGCCTTCCGGGGACTCCAGAGAACCACGGACGGCTTCTTTACCAAGATCACGTACCTCTTCCGCCTCTAGACGGACCCCCGGGAAACGAACGAGCCCTCCACTCGAGGAGGGCTCGCGCGTTGTCGGGAGTCTGGTCAGCGACCGGGGCCGCCTCCCATGCCTCCCGCCGGGCGCTGGCGCATCACCTTCGGAGGAGGCGCGGCGTCGAGCTTGGCGGCGGCAGCCGCCGAGATCTTGCCGTGGATCTCCTTCACCAGCGCGTCCTCCTGGTCCTGCAGGGGCTTCATCACTTGGCGGGCGGCCGCCATGGCCGCCTGCCGATCGCCCCCCTGCTGGAAGTTGGCGCGCATCGAGTCCCGTACGGTGGCGGCCCGCATCAGGATCGCGTTAATCGAGTCGTACTGCGGCTGAATGGCGGTCTTCTCGGCGGCGGTCAGGGACAGCGCCTGCGCCACGGAGTCCATCGTCATCCAGTGACTGGGGGGCGGCGGCATTCGCATGCCGCCCATCCCCCCGCCGCCCTGGGCGGCGAGTGCGGTGGTGGCGCCCGCGAGCAGGGCGACGGCCAGCAACGTCTTTCGCATTGGTGATTCCTCCCGGGACGCCGGAATGGCGCCATTGGCTCTTGTACGCCGCAGGGTACGCCTTGGTTGAGGGCTTCCAACCCCTTGGCTTCGCGGTGGTTGCCCGCTATCTTGCTCGGCTCTAGAATGGCGGACTTGACCTTCTCCCGAAGCCAGCTGCTCCTGCTCGCGGGTACGGCTAACCGGCCGCTCGCCGAGGAGATGGCTCAGCATTTGGGACAGCCGCTCTGCGCCGTGACGATCCGGCGGTTCGCGGACGGCGAGATCTTCGTCAAGATCGACGAAAACGTCCGCGGGCGGGATGTGTTCATCATCCAGCCCACCAATCCGCCGGCCGAGAACTACATCGAGCTGCTGTTGTTGATCGACGCGGCTCGGCGGGCCAGCGCGGCCCGGGTGACGGCGGTCCTGCCCTACTTCGGCTATGCGCGGCAGGACCGGAAAGATCAGCCGCGGGTGGCGATCAGCGCCAAGCTGATGGCGAACCTGATCACGCACGCGGGCGCCGACCGGGTGTTGGGAATGGATTTCCATTCCCACCAGGTGCAGGGCTTCTTCGACCTGCCGGTGGACCATCTGTATTCCGCGCCGGTGTTCGTCGCGCACTTCCGCACCAAGGATCTGCGCGATCCGGTCGTGGTGGCGCCCGACGTCGGGTCGGCCAAGATGGCGCGGGGATTCGCCAAGCGTCTCAACGCGTCCCTGGCGATCATCGACAAGCGGCGGCCGTCGGCGAACGTGGCGGAGGTGGTGAACGTGGTGGGTGAAGTCGACGGGAAGGATTGCCTCATCCCCGACGACATGATCGACACCGCGGGGACCATCACCGAAGCGGCGGCGGCGTTGAAGCGGCTCGGAGCCAAGCGGGTGTTCGCCTTCGCGACCCATGCGCTGCTCTCGGGCCCGGCAGTGGAGCGGCTGCGGGCCGCGCCGATCGACGAAGTGGCGGTGACGAACACCATCCGGCTGGGGCCGGAGCGGCAGTTCGAGAAGCTCAAGGTGCTGTCCGTCGGGGCCATTCTGGCCAAGGCGATCAGCTACGAACATTCGAATCAGTCGGTCAGCTCTCTTTTCGACTAAGGCAGGAGTCGCATGGCACAGATCGTCAGTCTCACGGCGCAAACCCGTCAGGACACCGGCAAGGGCGCGGCGCGGCAGAGCCGCTTCGCCAAGAAGGTGCCGGCGGTGATCTACGGGCACGGCCGCGCCACGCAGGCGCTCACGGTGGACGCCCCCGCGCTCGAGAAGGCCCTGTCGGGCATCGAGCCCGAGAGCACCCTGATCGAGCTCACGGTGGACGGCAAGAAGGCCAAGGCGCTCATCCGCGAGATCCAGCGCCACCCCGTCCGCCCCGACATCATCCACGTGGACTTCTTCGAGATCCATGCCGATGAGAAGGTGCGCCTCAAGGTCCCGGTGCACCTCGTCGGCACGCCGGACGGCGTGCGCAACGCCGGCGGCGTGCTGGACCAGGTCATCCGCGAAGTGGAGATCGAGGTCCTCCCCGAGCACATTCCCGACCGCGTGGAGCTGGACGTCACGGCGCTCACCATCGGGCACTCGGTGCACGTGAGCGACCTAGCCATCCCCAACGCCGTCATCCACACCCACGCCGACCTCACCATCGCGACCGTGGTGCCGCCCCGCGCCGAAGAAGTGGTGGCCCCCACGGCCGAAGCCACGACCGAAGTGGCCGAGCCCGAGCTCATCCGCAAGGAGCGCGAGGAAGAGGGCGAGGAAGGCGAAGAGGGCAAACCCCCGGAGGCCAAGGGTGGCGAGGCCAAGCCCAAGGGCGAAGCCAAGCCCAAGGGCGGCAAAGAGGGATAAGTCCTGCGCGCCGTCGTCGGCCTGGGCAATCCGGGCGAGGAGTACGCGGCGACGCGCCACAACGCGGGATTCTGGCTGGCGGACGCGCTCGTCGCGCGGTGGGGGTTCCCCCCCTTCCGGCGCGGTGAGCGCGCTCGCGTTACGGAGGGCGAGGTGGCCGGTGTGCCGGTCCGTGTGCTCAAGCCCACCACCTACATGAACCGCAGCGGCGCGGCCCTCGCCTCCCTGCGCGCCGATCCCGCCTTCGATCCCGCCACCGAGCTCCTGATCCTGGTGGATGACTTTCAGATTCCCGCCGGCACCTTCCGGTTCCGGATGGAGGGATCGGCGGGAGGACACAACGGCCTGAAGAGCGTCGAAGGAGCCCTGCAATCGACGGCTTTCGCGCGGCTGCGAATCGGCGTGGGGCCCCTGCCGGACAACATCGGCGACTGGGCCGACTACGTGCTGGTCCCGGCGGACCCCGAACAGCGGGAGCAAATCGACCAGCTCATTCCCAAAATGGCCGAGACGGTGGAGCGCTGGCTCCAGGGAGGCACGCCCACGTGAACCTGGTCCCCTGGTTCCCCGAGATCGCCGTTCTGGCGGGCGCCGCGTCACTGGTGCCCGGACTCCTGGCGCTCCGCCGGGCGCCCGGTCGCCCCGTCCCGTCCTCCTTCGCCGAGCCGGCGTTGCTCGCGCTGGTCGCGCTGGCGTTCCTGGATGGCCTGGTCAGCGCCCGCACCGGGGCGAGCTTCGCGCTCGGCGCCGCGGCGGCCCTGTCGATCCAGTGGATGGCGGCCTTCGAGATCGCCTCTCCCGCGCTGCGACTCTCCGCCTGGGGAACCGCTCTCCTGGGTCTGGGACTGATCTTCGAGTTGTTCGGCGGAGCCGCCGGGCTCGATGACGGCGGGTGGAGGCTCTTTGCACAGCTCACGGCGGCCTTCGGGCTCGGTTCCGCGCTGGTCACCGCCACCAAGGCCGGCACCGACGCGGCCATCGAGTTCGCCGACACCGGCGTCTTCGCCGTCGTCGGCGCCATCGTGATCGCCTCGGCCACTCCGCTCGTGGCCAATCGGGTGGACGGGGTCGCGTTCCCGATGCTGATCGCGGCCGCCGCGCTGGCCGCCGGGGTCGTCGCGCTGTTGTGGCAGTGGCATTCGCGAGCCGGCGTGGTGGTGGGCGCCGCCGCGGTCGCAATTCTGGTCGCGTTCGTGGCCGCGGGCCTGGACCCCGTTGCCCTCCTCCGCGATGAGAGCCCGCTGACGCCCCGCGCCCCACTCCTCGCGACCCTGCTCGGCGTCCTTTTGGGCATCGTGATTGGGATGATCGACAACTGGAAGTGGACCATCGCGCTGCTCGTCGTGTCGCTCGTGCCCTTCCATCTCCTGGGACCGTACGGCACCGCGCTCGGTGCTCTCGGCGCCTTGACGGTCCTGGCGCCCGCATCAGGGTCGAGCAGAGCGGCAACCGTGCTGACCGTGATCGCTCTTCTTGCCGCCTCTCACTCGGGCAGTCCTTTGGTCACGCCGGAGCACCCGCACGGCTGGATTCGTGCGGTGATCGGGCTGCTGGTGATCGGTGGAATCGGCCTTCTCGGAAAAGGGCCGCGCTTTGCATTGCTTCGAGTGGGGATTCTGACCTGGATCGTCATTGGGCCCTTGCTCGCGTAGTCCTGTTCGCTCACACCTGTTTACGTCTGCGCGTCTGTGCGTCTAGCCTTTGCATGTCCGCGCCCTTCTGAGGAATAGGGATGCTCCGTTTGGGAATTGTAGGACTGCCTAACGTCGGCAAGTCGACCCTTTTCAACGCGCTGACCTCTTCCAAATCGGCGGCGGCCGAAAATTATCCGTTCTGCACGGTCGATCCCAATGTGGGTGTGGTCGAGGTTCCGGATCCCCGCCTCGATCGGCTGGTCGAGCTGGTCAAACCCAAGAAGAAGGTCCCGGCGGTGGTCGAGTTCGTGGACATCGCGGGGCTGGTGAAGGGCGCCTCGCAGGGGGAGGGACTGGGCAACCAGTTCCTCTCCCACATCCGGGAGGTGGACGCCATCGTGCACGTGATCCGGTGCTTCGAGGATCCCGACGTCGTCCACGTGATGGGTCCGGTGGACCCGGTGCGCGACCACGACGTCATCTCCGCCGAGCTGGCGCTCGCGGACGTGGCGGTGATCGACCGCCGGATCGACAAGAACCGGAAGAGCGCCAAATCCGGCGACAAGGAAGCGCAGGCCGAGCAGGCGCTGCTCGACCGGGTGACCATCGAGCTCAATGCCGGGCGCGGCGCGCGGGCCGCCGCGAAGGATGCCCGGGAGCTGGCCGCGCTGCGGGCGATGGGGCTCCTCACCGCCAAGCCCATCCTCTACGCCGCCAACGTGAGCGAGGATGATCTGGCGAAGGGTGGCGGTCCGTTCGTGGACGTGCTCCGGAAAACGGTCGCCGGCCATCACGAGGACGCGGAGCTGGTCCCCTTCTCGGCCAAGCTCGAAGCCGAGCTGGCAGAGTTGTCGGGGGAGGAGCGGAAGGAGTTTCTGGCGAGCGCGGGCGTGAAGGAACCGGGACTCGACCGCCTGATCCACGCGGGCTACGCGCTGCTCGGACTGCGGACCTACTTCACGGCCGGGGAGCAGGAAGTGCGGGCCTGGACCATCCACGTGCACGACACGGCGTTCGACGCCGCGGGCGTGATCCACTCCGATTTCCAGAAGGGGTTCATCCGGGCCGAGACGGTGAGCTTCGCCGATTTCACGAAGTCGGGCGGGTGGAAGCCGGCGCGCGAGCAGGGCATGGTGCGGAGTGAAGGACGCGAATACGTCGTTCAGGACGGGGACGTCCTGCTGTTCCGGTTCAACGTCTAGGACCGTCAAACCCCCGCGTCCAGACGATCACCATCGAGCCCCCCAGGGGCTCCTCCAGGAAGTACCGCGTGTCCCGGATCCACTTCCGGTCCGGTGACACCGACGCCGGTTGCGGGTTCATGGGTGGAGGGTAGTACTCCACGCCGGCCACGTCCTTCAGACTCAAGTCATCGGCGTTCTCATCGGTCTGGATCACGCCGTCCACCCAGATTTGGATGGCGTGCTTCCGCCCCTGTGTGATCAGGGCCGGGCCGCACGCCCGGCTCCCGAGACACCCTCGACCCACGCCCTCGGACTCGAGCAGCGCCCGGAGCGTGGTGAACCCCCCGGACCGGAAATCGCTCCGCGTGAAGAACTCTCCGTAGCCCCTGGACCGGCGGGCGAAGAATCCGACCATCCCCCATTCACCCGGGAGATGCCAGTCAGACTGCGCGATGAGCGGCCGGAGATTGTCGGCTTCGGTGTCGATGACCAGCGTGACGGGGTCCCGGAGATCGACGTCCTCGTTGCGGACAGCAGCCGAGCGATCGGCCCACGCGAGGTGGAAGAGGGGCCGCACACCTGCCGGCACCATCATCGCGAAAGTCCCCGCGCTGTCGGTGGTGGTCGTCGCCGAACCGACCGTTACCTGCACCCCGGCGAGCGGATGCCCGCTCGCCAGCGTCACGGCGGCCCCGGTGACCCGGGTGGAATCGAAACCCCAGGCGGCGGCGAACAGCGTGAGCAGCAGGCTCATAGGACCCCCTGTCATACCCCGGATGCCCCGACTAGCTTTCGCCCCTCAATTCCCCTACTCGGCCGCGCACCTCGCGCCGGGTCGTTCAAGACCAAAGGGAGGTGGCATGACTCGTCGATACGAGACGGTCTACATTTTTGACAGTGCCCTCGAAGAACCCGCCGTGACCGAGAAGCTCGACCGTTTTCACGCGCTCCTGACCAAGGATGGCCAGGGGACGATGACGAACGTGAGCCATTGGGGCAAGCGGACCCTCGCCTATCCCATCAAGAAGAAGGATACCGGCTATTACGTGGTCGCGCAGTTCGAGACCGCGGGCAAGCTGCTCCCCGAATACGAGCGGGCGGTGAAGCTGGACGAAGGCGTGCTGCGCTTCCTGGTGGTGGTCTCCGAAGTCGAGGCGAAGCCGGTGCCCGCCCCCGCGCTGGCCGGTGACGACGATGGTGAGGAGGACGACGCGTGAGACGCCCTTCCAAGACGTGCCCGGTCTGTGAGTCGGGAGTCCGGGTGCTGGACTACAAGGACGACCGGACCGTGAGCCGGTTCCTGACCGAGCGCGGCAAGATCCTGCCGTCGCGTCTCTCCGGGATGTGCGCGCGGCACCAGCGGCAGCTGGCCACGGCCATCAAGCGGGCGCGCCAGCTGGCGCTGATCCCG
>DATMOQ010000347.1:0-10330 GCA_035568195.1 Gemmatimonadales bacterium | reverse complement strand
AACCCAGCTGAAATCCCGCGTCTGAATCGGGGCGTAGCCCAAGCCCAGCTCCAACCCCTCATTCATCAGCTCGCCGGCATTGATGATCTGCACGCCGAATCCCGACGACGGCGGCGGCGTCCGGCTCAGGAACACGTCGGTGGTGTGCCGGCGGTAGGCGGTCAGCTCGACGCTCCCCCGCCCGTTGGGAAGCGTCGCGTCGATGCCGCCCTCGATTTCCCGGATCCGCTCCGGACGGATCCCGGGGTCACCGGAGGTCACGTCCACGATGGTGGTCGTGTGCTTGGCATACACGCCCGCATCCAGGTTCGTGAACTTCTGCCCGAACACCGGCTGATTCCCCGTCTCCCCGTACGCCGCCCGCACCTTGAAGTCGCTCCCCGCGCCGAGCAGATCGGGGAATCGGTAGGAAGCCGACAGCTTCGGGTAAATGAAGTACCGGTTCGTAGCGCCATTGGCGCTCGAGCGCTCCGCCCGGACGCCACCGGCGATGTCCAGACGCTGGTCGTGACCCAGCAGCTCTTCCTGCGCGTAAAACGCCAGCGTGCGTTCCGCCGTGTTGTCCTGGAATGGATCCGTGAAGAACGCGCCCTGGTCGATGTTGGTCTGCCCCGGCAGGAGTCCCTGTGCGGTGATCCGGTCGCGGGCGGTCTCCCGGTCCTCCACCTGCACGCCAGCGGCCGTACTCAGCCGAAAGTCCGCGGCCGTCGGCGTATAGGTGTGCAGGGCGTTCAGGTTCCAGTTCCAGAACCGGCTGTCCGCGTTGCCCAGCGTGGACTGGCCAGGGTTGGCGAAGGCCTGCTCGAAGTACAGCTCGGGCGGCGCGATCACGCTGTTCTGCTGGCTGAACATGTCGATCCCACCGCCGGCCACGATCTGGAGATTGTGGTGGTCCGTGGTCAGCGCCTGGTAGGTCAGCTGCGCTCCCCCCGTGAAGCCCAGCGCGACTTCTTCGTTGGTACCGAGCGCGGTGGTCTGCAGAGGGTTGGAAGACTTGTAGGTAATGGTGGGCTGCGGGTACACCCCATTGACCGGGAGCAGCGGCTCGAAGCCCGGGATGTAGGCGATCGAGTAGGTGACGCTGGCGCCATTGTTGTCGTTGTTGGTGAATCCCCGGTCCGTCTGGGTCCGGTTGAACGCGCTCGAGAACGACAGCTTCAGCCGTTCCGAAAACGTCTGATCGACGTTCAGCCGAAGGGTCTGCCGGCCCGCTCCGGTATTCTGGATGATCCCGTTGTCCTGCTGCGCCGAGCCGGACAGGAAGTACTGAGTGCCCTCGTCGCCGCCCGTCACCGTCAGGGCGGTCTGATAGCTCATCGGCTTGCTGCCGGCCAGCTCCTGCATGTGATCGTAGGTCGGGAGCTGGCCGTTCACGATGTAGGGCGCCACCGTGCCCACGCTGTAGAGCGATTCCGCCTGGGCCACCGTGAAGGAACGCGTGCCGTAGCCCCGCAGCAGCTCACTGAACCCGAGCCGCTGGGTGATGGTCGCGGACGCCTTCCCGGCCTGCCCCCGCTTGGTGCGGATGATGATGACGCCGTTCGCCGCCTTGGACCCGTAGATCGACGACGCGGCGGCGCCGGGGAGCACTTCGATCGACTCGATGTCGTTCGGGTTCAGGTCCGCCAGACGGTTGACCGGGTCGTCCTGGAGCTGGCCGCTCCCCCGGTTGCTGCCGCTGCCGGTCACCGTCGACAGGCCCGAGGGAATCGACTGGTTGCTGTAGATCACCCCGTCTACGACGTACAGCGGGTCCGGATTACCGAGCACGGTGTTGACGCCGCGGAGCTGGATCTGAACCCCACCCCCCGGCGCGCCGGAGTTCTGGCTGATGATGGCGCCCGGGACCTTACCCTGAAGCGCCTTGTCCACGGTCTGTGACGGCATCTGGCTGATGTCCCCGCCGCCCACGAGCGTGGTTCCGATGCTTGCGTTGCGGCGTTCGACACTCGTCGCCTGTCCGGTCACCACCACGGCGTCGAGCACGAAGACGTCGAGTTCCAGGGTCACGGCCACCGAATCCTGCCCGGCCGGTACCATCACGTCTCGATGCTTGTAACCGATCTTCCGGAGGAGCAGGTGTGCATCACCCGGAGGCGCGCCGATGCTGAACCGGCCGTCATCCCGGGTCAGTGCGAGCATGTTGGTACCGACCACGGCCACCGACACGCCGGTCAGCGGCTCACCGCTGAGGGCGGCGGTCACGCGACCCGTGATCACGCGGGTCTGGCCGGAAGCGGCGGTGGCGAGCGAGAAGAGAAGTGCGGGCAGGACCCACGGGGCCTTCGTCACGCGACCCTCCTGGTGCAGACGTGAACGGGCGCAGCGATTGATGGGGGTTTAGGATGAACCCAGGTCGCGAAGTCCGCAAGGAAGGGCGCTGAACCCAGCCGTCAGCCGACAGCCATCAGCAACCTCGCTGACCGCTGTCGGCTGATGGCTGATGGCTGTGTCTACATCCCACCCTGCTGCGCCGTGGGCGGCAGAACGCCGTTCAGACGCAAATAGATGGCCTGCATGGCATAGTGATCCGACCAGTCGTCGATCAGGCCCACGGACGCCATGGCGCGGGTGGTGTTGGACCCATACCAGGACACCGTCTCTCCCAACTTCGCATCGGTCAGCCCCGCCAACGCGGCGTTGCAGAACGTGAGGGAGGCCTGGAGCGCGGCCACCAGCTTGTCCTTGCCGTCGGTGCCGGACACCTTCGCCGCATCCAACTTCTTCCCGCTGATGGCGCCGCAGGTGATGCCGTTGTCGTCGGCGATGTGGGCGATCACTTCGCCGAAGGTCATCTGTGCGGGGGTGGGCTTGAAGGTGTACTTGTCGGCGGGCATGGCCTGGGCGGCAGCCAGGAGGTTCTTCGCATGACCACGGCCCATTCGCTGAACGGCCGTCGACACCGGGTTGCCCTGGGCGGCGAGTGGGGCGGCGACGACGGCGGCGAAGAAGAGGGTGCGGAGAGTGCGCATCGGTGCTCCGGAGTGGGTGAACAGGAGAAACAACGGCCGAAGGGTTCAGAACACAACGGGGCCGTGGCGAACGGGGTTTCGGCGGGGACCAGTGGTCCGAAAACGGCGGTAAGCGGGGCGGGGATGCTAGAATAGGGGGTCCTTTTCCCCAGGGAAACGATGCCCGCGGTCGCCAAGACGGTGCTCCTCCTCATCTGCTCGAACGTGTTCATGACCTTCGCCTGGTACGCCCACCTCAAGAACCTCAGTCAGAAGCCCTGGATCGTGGCCGCCCTGGTGAGCTGGGGCATCGCCCTGTTCGAGTACCTCCTGCAGGTCCCCGCCAACCGGATCGGCCACTCCGAGCTCACGCTGGGACAGCTCAAGATGCTCCAGGAGGTCATCACGCTGAGCGTGTTCGTGCCCTTCGCGACGTTCTACATGCGGGAACCGGTGCGCTTGAACTACCTGTGGGCCGGGGTGTGCCTCTGCGGGGCGGTCTACTTCATGTTCCGGCGCTAAAGGAGCGGATCTCATGGCGGAGTGGGTGGGGTGGCTCGCGACGGCGATCACCGTTCTCTCGTACCTGTTCAAGCACCCGGCGACCCTCCGCCGGATTCAGGCGTCCAGCGCCTGCCTGTGGCTCGCCTATGGGGTCATGATCCATTCGCGTCCGGTCCTGGCCGCGAACGTGTTCGTCGTGGCCGCGGCCATCGGGTCGTCCTTCATGCGATTCGGCGCCGGGCGAAACGGAGTCTCCGCGCCCCCGGTCTTGTGAAACCTGAAGCGCCGGGCTACCGTCATATGGGCATCCCATAGGACGGAACTCGTGGCCGACAAAGTCGACGTCAAACAGGGCACCCTCGCCCTGATGATCCTCACCACCCTCCAGGGGCTCGGCCCCCTGCACGGGTTCGGGATCGCGCGCCGCATCGAAGAGACCAGCGGCCACCGTCTCAAGCTCAACTACGGCACGCTCTACCCCGCCCTCCTCAAGCTCGAGCAGGAGGGGTTCATCTCGGGCGAGTGGCGCCAATCCGAAAACAACCGTCGGGCCAAGTTCTACGCGTTGAGTGCAACGGGCCGCAAACGACTGGCGCACGAAGAACGTGAATGGCACCGCACGGCCGACCTGATCGCCGCCTTCTTGGCCCCTCGCCGGGAGACTCCATGAGCACGCTCCGCGCACTCCTCGCCCGTATCGCCGGCCTCTTCACCGGACACCGCGCCGACGACGAGCTGCGGGAGGAGCTTCAGTCGCACGTCGAGATGGAGACCGCCGAGAACATCAAACGGGGATTGCCGCCCGAGGAGGCGCGCCGGCAGGCGCTCCTGGCGTCGGGGGGCGTCACCCAGGCCGCCGAAGCGGTCCACGACCGCCGCGGGATCCCGTGGATCGAAAGTGCCGTGGCGGACCTTCGCTACGCCGTGCGCGCGCTCCGGCACAGCCCGGCCTTTACCGCCGTGGTGGTCATCACCCTGGCCCTGGGCATCGGCGCCAACACCGCGATCTTCAGCGTGGTGCGCGGCGTGCTGCTCAAGCCCCTCCCCCACCGCGATGGGAACCGGCTGGTCTACCTCCGGCAGTCCATGGACGGCCCCGCGGGCGAGAACGTCAACTTTTCTGTTCCTGAAATCACCGACTTCCGCGGCGCCACGCCGGCTCTCGGCGGCATCGCCGAGTACTCTCCGTGGAGCATGGTGCTGCAGGGCGACCATGACGCCACCCGGATCAACATCGGTCTCGTCACCGGGAATTACTTCGACGTCATGGGTCTCTCGCCCATCGAGGGCCGGCTGACCCGTCCCAGCGATGACGGCCCGGGCGTCCCGCCCGTGATGGTCCTGACCTACGACTTCTGGATGCGCCGCTTTGGCGGAGACCGCGGCATCGTGGGCAAGACGGTGCGGCTGGACGGCCCGTCCGCCACGGTGATCGGCGTGCTTCAACCCGCGCCGTTTTTCCCTGACCGCATCGAGGCGCTGATGAACATGGTCATCAGCCCGCATCACCTCAGCGCGCAGATGGTCCAGGGCCGCACCCACCGGATGACGGAGATGGTTGCACGGCTCGCGCCGGGAGCGACGCTCGACCAGGCCCGGGGGCAGGTCGCGGCCACCTACGCGCGGATGCAGCACGATCACCCGGACGCGTACGACCCGGGGTCGCATTACCGCGTCGCGGTGATCCCCTTCAAGAACGCGCTGGGGGACGGCGCCCGGCCCACGCTCTGGCTCCTCATGGGCGTCGCGTTCTTCGTGCTGATCATTTCGGCGGCCAACGTCGTGAACCTGACGCTCATGCGCGGCGTGCGCCGGGAGCGCGAGCTGGTGGTCCGCGCGGCCCTCGGCGCCGGCGTACTCCGGCTCCGCAGGCTGCTTCTGGCCGAGAACTTCGTGCTCACGCTGACCGGCGCGCTGTGCGGCGTGGGTCTGGCGGTGGGCGGAGTGCGGCTGCTCGTAGCCCTGGCGGCCCGGTATTCGGCCCGCGCGAGTGAGATCCATCTCGACCTCGTCACGCTGAGCTTTGCGCTCGGGCTGTCGGCCGCCGTGGCCCTGCTGCTCTCCTTCGTGGCGGCGCTGCCGCGCGAGGGCACGTTGGGGTCCTGGATCTCGGCCGCCGCGGGACGGCTCAGCGGAGGACTGCGGAAACAGCGGCTGCAACGCGCCCTCGTGGTCACCCAGATCGCGGTGTCGGTCGTGCTGCTCGCCGGCGCCGGCCTCCTCACCCGAACCATGATCCGCCTGGCGGAGGTGAGCACCGGTCTCAAGACCGAGCAGGTCCTGGCGATCGACGTCCCCTTGCTGAGCCCGTCACAGCTGGGGAACCCCACCGGGATCATGCAGGCCGACGGCGCGGCCAAGGAAAACTACGACCGCATGGTACGCGAGATCGCCGCCATTCCCGGCGTGATCGACGTGGGGGTGGGCTCCAACATGCCGCTCAACAGCTCCCAGGCTGAGCTCGACGTCAAGGCGGAGGGTCTGACCCCGGCCGTCGGCGAGGCCAGCCCCCGCGCCGACCTCCGGACGGCCGATCCCGAATACTTTCGCGCCGCCGGCATCCCGCTCCTCTCCGGGCGTCCGTTCAGCCTCACCGACCGGATGGGGAGCGGGCGCGTGGTGATCCTCAACCGGATGCTGGCCGACCGGCTCTTCCCGGGGCAGGACCCGCTGGGCCGGCACGTGGCGTGGACCGGGGATGTCCTGCGCTTCACGCCGTGGACCGGGGACTGGCGCACGATCGTCGGCGTCGTCGGGAACACGCAGGACGGCGGACTCGACGCGCCGCCGCGCCCCGCGATGTACATGCCGTACGCGGCGGAGCTGGCGTTCGGCGGGAGCCTGGTGGTGCGGGCCGACAGCAACGTGTCCTCCCTCGTTGGGCGGGCGACGGCCATCGTCCGGCGCATCGCGCCCACGTCACCCATCGACCACGTCCTCACCATCGCGCAAATCAAGGATGAGAGCGTGGCTCCGAGGCGCCTGAACGCCGCGCTGGTCTCCGCGTTCGGGCTCCTGGCCGTGCTCATCGCGGCCGTGGGCATCGCGGGGGTCCTGGCGTTCTCCGTCAGCTCGCGGACCAGCGAAATCGGGATCCGCATGAGCCTGGGGGCCGACCGGGGTCAGGTGTTGCGCATGATCCTGGGGGAAGGCGGGGTGTTGCTCGCCCTGGGGCTCGGACTGGGCGTCGCGGGCGCGTTCATCGGGACCGGCGTGATTCGTGGTCTCCTATTCGGCGTCACGCCGCGGGACCCGGTGACGCTCGGCGGTGTGGCTCTCTTGATGGCGGCGATCGGGCTCGTGGCCTGCTGGATTCCGGCGGCGCGCGCGGCCCGGGTCGACCCGGTGGTCGCCATGCGGGCGTCCTGAGCGGTCAGGACTTCGCGGCGCGGTTGAGCGCGACTGCCTGACGCACGAGCGCCTTGAAGGCGGTCGCCTCCACCTTTTCTCCTTCGCGGATGTCGATCGCTCGGCGGGTGCCGCCGCCCAGGCTCGAGTTGAAGAGGCGGGCCGGGTCCTTCAGGAAGGCGCCCTTCGCGAAGGTCAGCTTGACGGCCTTCTTGTAGGACTCGCCGGTGCAGATGAGCCCGTCGTGGGACCAAACCGGCACCCACCACTTCCACTCCTCGACCACGTCCGGGTCGGCCTGTTTGATGAGCTTGCGCATCCTCGCCAAGGTTTCCCCGCGCCAGTCCGCGAGCTCGGCGATTCGCTCCGAGATGAGCTCCGCTGCCGGCCGACCCGGAGTTGCTCCCGACTTTTTCATACGGGGAGTCATGGTGTGGGCCATTCGGCGTTGAACTGCTTGGCGTACTCGGCGTGCAGCCGCTGCCAGCCGCTGAACTTGACCGCCTCGCCACCGGCGATGCGGCCGATCGGGTTTCCGCTCAGCAGGTGATCCAGAATATCGAAGGAGACGTGCCAGCCGGCGGCCCCCATCGCGATGTAGCGGCGGTCGAGGGTGGCCCACAGCGTCAGGCGGGTCCCGCCACCCACGGCGTCGAGCTCCCAGCGCATGTTGCCGTATTCCAGCGCCCGGGGCGCCTCGACTCGAGTCACTCGGAGCTCGAGGGCCTGCGGTGTTCCCACCCACGTGAGCATGATGTTTCCCACCGATTCCAGGTTACCTGCGATCTCGAAGGGCGCCCACTCGCGCAGCTGCGCCGGGTCGGTCAGTGCCCGCCAGACTTTCTCCCGTGGGTGACGCAGCTCTCTGACGAACACCAGCGTCCAGGTCTCTCCGTCCTTCTGTATCCGCGCGCCGGTGGCCGGGCCCGGGGTGTAGGTCTCGCGAGCGATCATTTTCCTCTCCTCGTCTTTTGCTTCGTTGGTATGGGTGGTTCCACCCGGTCGAGGTGGCGTTCGAGCGCATCCAGGTGGGTGGGCCAGAACTGGCGGAACGGCGCCAGCCAGGCATCCAATTCCTGCAGGGGCTCCGGCTTCAGCCGGTAGAGTCGGCGCTGGGCGTCCACCGTGGCCTCCACGAACCCGGCGTCCCGCAGCACGCGCAGGTGCTTGGAGACGGTCGGCTGCGGCATCCGGAGCCGGCGCTCGATCTCGCCCACCGACTGTTGGGACGAGATCAGGAGGCTGATGATCGCGCGGCGGTTCGGCTCCGCCAGGATAGCGAACACGGATTCCATGGCCTAGTATACACTACTGAGCATATACGTGTCAAGGAATATATATGACCACAACGAAGGCCCCTGTTCCTACGTGGAGATACCTAAGTTGCCGTCTGGCAAGCGGTTGAAGTCGTTCGCGGGCGTCAGGTCGAATGACTTACGAAGAGATCGGAAACAGGAGCTCATTGCCGTCGGGATCCTTGATCTGAATCGCGTCGGACCCCCACCAGGTCTCCTGGACGGGGACAGCCTTTTTGACGAGTTCCCGCCGGAGATCCGCCAGCGCGTCCGCCGTCAGCTCGACGTACAGCCGCCCCCGGCCCGGGCGTGTCGCATCCTCGCAGAGAATGATCTCGCATTCACCCCGATTCACCTGGCAGACGCCGCCGCTCCCGTTGCCCTCGTGCCAGCGCTTCTCGAACCCGAGTGTGTCGACGTAGAAACCCAGTGCGCGGTTCACGTCCGCCACGAAGAGGACTGGCCGCGTGTACCAGCGGCTCACCGAAAGTGTTTCCAATTCGCGCCGGCGAATAACAGGGCGACAAACAGGAAGACGGAGCCGTTGATCGGCTGATGATTGACCAGCGCGACCACGGTCGGCAGAGCCCAGGCGAGCAGCATGATGAGAACGCCCAGTCGTCTCTGCCGGCGAATGAGGACTGCCGCAACACACACCGTGCCACCCGCCGCGACGTTCACCGCCAGGAAGACTGCGCCCTGTGCGGAAGAAAGAGCAGGAATACCGACCGCCAGCCCTATCAGGATGGTGAGAACGCCGACGACCCAGCATAGAGCAGAGGCGATTCGTACGCCCGCAGGTGGGGCAGTGGCAGGCTGTGCCGGAGAAGGGCTTGTCATCGTACCTCCAGGACCGCTGTCTAACGAGCTATTGAGCCGGTGGAACACGATCGGGTCGCACACACGCTGCGCAAACCGAGTACAGGGCGCAAGACTCGGCGCGGCCCTAATCGGCCCGAAGAGCCGTGAGCGGATCGACCTGCGCGGCGCGGCGGGCGGGCAACGCGCTCGCCGCCACGGCCACACCCGCCAACAGAACCCCTGCCCCGAGCACGAAGAACCCGTTCTGCCCCGCCAGCCCGTACAGTGCCGCGGCGACGGCCCTTCCGCCCGCGAAAGCCAGCGGAGTGCCCACGAGCACGCCGATCGCCACGAGGACGAGCGCCTGCTTCAGCACCATCCAGATCACGGTGGATGCGTCCGCCCCGAGCGCCATTCGCACGCCGATTTCCCTGGTGCGCTGGGCCACTCGGTAGGACACGACCCCATACAACCCTATCCCCGCAAGGATCAGCGCCACGGCTCCGAAGAGCGTCGCCAGCTGGGCGGCGAGGGTCTCCCGGTTCAGGGCGGCGTCCATCGAAGCCTCGATCGTCTCCGTCGCGCGGGCGCGCAGGCCGGGGGCCTCCGCGAGCACGACGTTCTGGAGCGCGCCCGGCGTGGCGCCGTCGTCGCCGATGGTCCGCACGCTGAGCACGAGCACCGGGATCCTGCCGAGGACGGGGATCCGCGTGAACTGCGCGAGCGGCACGTACATCATTGGCGGCGGGGGCTGGCGCAAGTCTCCAAAGCGCGCGTCCCCGGCCACGCCCACCACCTGCAGGAGAATCGTGTCCGGTCCGATCAGGGAGCGGACGGTGGCTCCCAACGGGTTGCGGTCCCGGAAGTATTGGCGGGCAAACGCCTCATTCACGATCGCCACCTGCTGGCCCGCGCGATCGTTGTCCGTGAAGTCCCGTCCCCGGGGCAGTCCGATGCCGAGCGTGGTGAAGAATCCCGGAGTGACGGCATTGAGCCAGCCGCGCATGCTTTCATCCGGGCCCGGCGTGTAGCCCTCGATCGCCAACTCCGCGCCGAGCTGCCGTCCTCCGAACACGGGCACGGATGCCGAGAGCGTGGCCGACTTCACACCGGGAACTCGCGCCGCGCGGGACAGCAGTGGCTCCACCAGGGTCGCGAGGCCGGCACTCTCGTACGCGGTACCCCGCGCATCGAGCTGGGTGCTCACCGTGCGCTCCGTCGCGAAGCCGCCGTGCACCGCGTGCAGATTCCGCAGCGTGGCGACGAATAGTCCGGCGCCGTTGACCAGAACGAGGGCAAGCGCCACTTGGCCCACCACCACGCTCCGGTCGAGCCAGCCGGCCCGGCGGCCCGCGGACAGTCTCCCCCCCTCGTTCAAGGGCCCGATCAGGTTGGTCTGCGTGGCGCGCCAGGCCGGGACGGCGCCGAAGA
>DATMOQ010000346.1:0-7302 GCA_035568195.1 Gemmatimonadales bacterium | reverse complement strand
CGCGCCACCGTCGATCCGCTCGAGGCCCACCAGCCCGTTGGCCCTCCCCCGCTCTTCCAGCCGCGCCAACGCCGGCAGCTCGGCCTGGGTGGTGGCGACCACCACTTTGCCGGAAACCCGGTGCGGAATGCCTTCTTCCTCGCAAAAGCGCACCATGGCGGCCAACCCCTCGCGGCACGTGCGGGCCCGAAGGGTGCCGGGGCGGTAGTACAGACCGGAGTGGAGGACACCCGAGTTGTGACCGCTCTGATGCGCGGCGAGGCGATCTTCGGCTTCGAGCACGGTGACCCGACGCCCTGACTCTGCCAGCGCGAGCGCCGTGGCGCAGCCGATGATGCCGCCGCCGATCACGGCGACTTCGAAGGTGGTGGGATCAGCCATCTAGGGGAGTGGCGAACGCGGAACGCGGATGTCGGAACGCGGAACCGAAAAGCAGCCCCGATCCCGTTCCGCATTCCGCGGTCCGACTTCCGCGTTCCAGTTGTTGCACTCCCGCCACATCACGTCCTCTGAAAGGGGGCTATGTTCTGACCCGGCTTATGATAACGCCGGCCTCGACCAATCTCTACTGAACCAGCCCCGGAGACCTCCTTCTGCGAAATACCCCCTGTCACGGAGAACACGCGACATGCGGGTGCTGATCACCGGACACAACGGATACATCGGGTCGGTCATGTCCCGGTTGATCTCGACGCGCCACGACGTGGTGGGCCTCGACACGTACTACTTCGAGCGCTGCACCCTGGGCACCGAGCGCGCCGACCTGCGCGCCCTCCGCGTGGATCTCCGGGATGTCCGCGAGGAGCACCTCGCAGGCTTTGACGCGGTGATCCACCTGGCCGCCGTCTCGAACGACCCCCTCGGGGATTTGCGGGCCGACACGACGTACGAGATCAATCATCGGGCCGCGGTGCGGCTGGCCCAGATGGCCAAGGCGGCCGGGGTTCCCCGCTTCCTGTTCGCCTCCTCCTGCTCTCTGTACGGGGTGGCCGGGGACGAGATGCTGGACGAGAACGCGCGATTTCATCCCATCACGCCGTTCGGCGAGTCCAAGTTCTTCGTGGAGCGCGACGTCCGGCCCCTGGCCGACGAGAAGTTCACGCCCGTCTTCCTCCGCAATGCCACGACCTACGGCGCGTCGCCCCGCCTCCGGCTCGACGTGGTGGTGAACAACCTCGTGGGCGCGGCGCTGGCGACGGGCGAGATCCTGGTCGAAAGCGACGGCACGCCGTGGCGGCCGCTGGTGCACGTCGAGGATGTGTCGCGGGCGTTCCTCGCGGTGCTGGAGGCGCCGAAGGAGCGGGTCCACGCCGAGGCGTTCAATGTGGGGCGGACCGACGAGAACTACCGGGTGAGCGAGCTGGCGGAGCTCGTGCGCCGGGCCGTGCCCGGCACCAGGGTGCGGTACGCGGAGGGCGCCGGGCCCGACCCCCGCAGCTATCGGGTCCATTGCGACAAGCTCGGCCGCGCCGTTCCGGCGTTCAAGCCCACGTGGCGCGTGCCCGAAGGGGTAGCCCAGCTGGTGGAGAGCTATCGGGCCGGAGGATTCGGGAAGGAGCAGTGGGAAGGCACGCGGTTCTTCCGGATGAAGCGCATTCAGGAGCTGCTCCAAGCCAAGCGGCTGGACCACGATCTCCGGTGGACGCCCACCGTCTCCACCACCGGGCCCCGCCCCGCGATTGGCGCCGTGCGCTGACGTCAGTGCCGCTGCGCTTGCTTCTCCATTTGATTCACCACCAACCGATGCAACTGCTTGCCGACCGCCGTGAGTCCCAGGGCGGCGAACGGCAAACTGGCGAGCGCGCGTTGCACCCGTCGCCCCAGCCGGTTGAGACGGTCCACGCGGTGGAGCCGGCGTTCGTACGCCAGGTCCCGGAACGGTTCGGCCGATTGCTCCATCTGGGCCAGAAAGGCGTCCTCGTCCGCCGTGGTGCGCTGGCGGTCTGACGCCGTGGGCGAGCTGAACACGTCCGCGCCGGTCATGAGATATCCGCAGGCCCGATCGAGCGTCGGGTCCTTCCCGGGGGCCAAGTCTTCGGCCGACGTGTAATTCAGCGCCACCTCCATCACGCCCTGCTTGGCCACCAATGGAAACGGCAGTTCGAATTCGAACACGTAGTAGTACGCCATCCGGTACGCCTCCCGCCGGAGCTCCCGGACGGAAACCGGCTGGAGGCTCGCCTCCAGCACCTCCGCCAGAGACTCGCGGGACCGCATGTTGAGCGTGCGCGAGCCGTTCTCGTAGAACGCCCGTGACGCCAGCACCACGGGCTTTCCCATCAGCGCCATCTCGATACCGGGCGTCGAGCCATAGGTCAGGCCCACATCCGCCGCATCCATCAGCGCGTAGCTGTTGAGGCTTTCGTCCGCGTTGACGATCCGGCAATTGGGCGGCGCGCTGGCCTTCATCCGTTCGTAGAACGTGAACTCGTCGCGGGCGCGACCCAGCCCGGTGCGGCCCGCGAGGTGAGGATGCACCCGGACCACGAGATCCACGTCGTGCCGTGCGCCCGCCCAGCGCACCACCTCCTCGACCCACGCCGACTGCGACTCGAAGGGACCGTCCAGCTCCGTGTCCCCGGCGGTCTCGTCGGTCGACGACGTAAACAGGGCGAGCAGGCGCCGGTCCGGGCTCAGGTTCAGGTGCTCCCGGATGGGTACCGGGAGGTAATACGGGTTGTTGTACGCATACCAGCTGAGGCCCACGGCGTACCGCCGGTTCATGAGCCAGTTCAAGGTCATGTCCAGCATGCCGCGGGTGAGCGGAACCCCCGACCACTTGGCCCAGAACTCCGTGAACGGGCGGGGGCTCCAGCACCTCGCGTTGGGCTTCAGCATCAGGTGTCCGTCCTGATAGAACGGGACCTCGTGAACGAGCACGCGGACACCCGCGGCGCGCAGCAGCTCGAAGGCCACGCGCGTGATGGATTGGCGGCCGTTGAAGAGCAGGGCGGCATCGATCTGGTGCGTCTCGAGGTATGTGCGAATCCCGATGGCGACCACCGCGGCGCTATAGATGAACCCTTTGTAGACGTTGGCCACGCGCCAGTCGGTCAGGTCCGGAGGGTACTGGCGGAAGTACGACACGACGGAGGACAGCACCCACGAGCCCAGGGGGTTCCCCTGATACGAGGCCCCGGGAATCTCCGACGGCGCGAGACTCTGGGCCCAGTCGAACGCCCGCTGCCGCTCCTCCTGGCTCACCAGCGTGCTCAGCCAGCGATACGGAACACCCAGTGGGGCCACCTGCCCTTCGGATCCCGCGCGGCACTTCTGACAGATATCGAGTGGGCGAAGCGCATCGCCCGTCCCGAACGACCCCCAATGCATGTCGCATTCGGGCAGCGGTCCGTCGCACAGCACGTATTCGATGTCCGCGCCCCGGAGGAGGCAGGCGCGGGCGATGGTGCCCTCGTATCCGGTCAAATGCGGCCGCTTGGCGTAGGGCGAGAAGACGAGAATGCGGCTCATCCCGTGATCCTCGACGGGTTCATGGCGCCCGTCGATACCCTCAATCCCGCGCCACCCCGCCAATCAACGAGATCCCTGGCTCGCTCATAGGCGTGCCAGCTCAACTCGATTTGACGGGCGGCGGCGCGCTGGAGAGGGAGTCGCACCTCATCGGCAGATTGCCAGGCATTCTCCAAGGCCGCCTCGAGCTTCTGGGTGAACATCGGATCGTCCAGGAGGAGCGTTTGACAGCCCTGACCGAACAGATCTTCAAGGCCAAGGAACTTCGCAATGTAGTCGGCGGAAGCGGCAAGGCAGATGACGGGGACTCCCTGTGACAGGGAGAACACCGCGGCGTGGTAGGCGCCGGTCACCACGACCCGGCAGCGCCCCACCTGCTCTATCACCTTCAGCGGCGTGTCGAGTGCCAGCCCTCCGTCCGACTGGTCGTCATACCCGGCCAGGATGCGGCGAATGGCGAGGTGATCACTGGCAAACGCGTGGAAAGCGATGGGGGCCGGGAGAATCGGGGCGCCGCGCCTTCGCGCGAAGTCTTGCAGAACCGGTCTCAACTTGTCGCAGACGTCCTCGCTCACTTCCGCATAGGATGCCACCCTGAGGTTCACCCCCAGGGCGTGGCCGAGTGCGGCGGGCCTGGACTCATACGCGAGCTCGACCGCCTCGTCTCCGGTGACCGGCGCTCGGGATGGCCCGACTCCCAACGACTCGGCCAACGCCTGTCCACCCCGCCCGCCTCGCAGCGTGATCAGCTTCACGGCCGGAAGGACGCGCTTCGCCCGGCTCAGCACGTCGGCGTCGGACAAGGGCCCAATTCCCTGGCCGAACATGGCAATGGGCACGTTGCGGCGGATGGCGGTTTCGAGCGTGCCCAGGGTCGTCAGAGTCCATTCCTTGCTGCTGTCCGTAAAGCCGCCGGCTCCGCAGACCACGAACAGGTCCGCACTCTCCATGGCCTTCAGGAACTCCGCGACGTCTTCCCGGATGTGTTCACTGTCTTGAACGCGGAGTCGCAAGACGACCATGGCCCGCAGGAGTTTTGGCAGATGCCGCTCGAGAGTATCCGTCACCGTGCGCAGCGCGGAGGCCGCTCCCCGGGGGAGGAGCTTGTGCAATCGTCCGAAGGCAAAGCTGTCTCCAATCCAGCGGTCGCGACCGGCACGTGACAGGGGCTTTGCTCCGGGACAGTGGCGCTTCAAACTGTCTCCCGAGTCGGTCAGCACGCTGATACTGGCAGACGGCCACAGGCGCTGCAGTCGTCGTACCGCGACCTGCAACATCGAAACGTCGCCCAGGTTCAAGTACTCTGCGGCGCCCCGATTCAGGGCCGTCTCAACCACGATGCGCATTCGCGAGTGCAGCTCCCTCCGTGTCAAGAATGCAGGAACTGCCCCCACGCGACGCTGGCGAGTTTGAGATGAGGCACCCACTGCTCGGGGGAGGCGAACACGCGGCCAACCCGGTACCGCGCCTCGTTTGCCAGCACTGAGCGCCACATCCATCGGGGTTTGCCGAACAGACGGGGGGCAGACGATTGGTCTTCAGTCTGGGCCAGGTACTCCCCGTAACCCATGAAGTACCGCCTCACGTACGCGATGGACTGCCTTTGAAGCGGAATGTAGTGTCGGACGACGGCCCCCGGCACCCACCACCCCTCAATGCCCCGGGCTTCCATGCGACGAAACACATCGGTCTCTTCTCCCCCTCCCCCGGGGGTGTTTCCCGGGCGACGGCCAAAGGAGGGATTGTACGAGAAGGCTCGCTGTTCGTTGATCCGAAAGGCCATGTTGGCTCCGAAGGGGAACCGCCCATGTGAGAGCGGGACCTCTTCAGGGCCGTGGTCCAGCGCGGCATAGGCGGTGGCCACGTGGTCGAACCCACGACGCAGCCACTCCGGCGGATCGTTGGGAAACCACGGGCGAATGACGCCCCCAAAGAACCCTGCCGCCGGGCGTCGGACAAAGGCCGCGACATAGGCTTCGAGCCAGCCCGGCTCGACGAGTACATCATCATCAGTCCAAAGAAGGTACTCCCCCGACGCTTCGATGGTCGCGAGATTGCGGGCGCTGGAAAGGCCTGGGGTCGGCTCAAATACGCGTCGAATGGGCAGGCGTCCTGCGAATGCGGCGATGGTGGCCGCGGTGTCGTCGGTCGAGTTGTTGTCGACCACGAGCAGCTCCCACGTGGTTCTTTCGGGGACGCGCAACGCGGTCATCGCCGTCAACGTCTGCGCGAGGAGAGACGCGCGGTTCCACGTGCAGATGGCGACCGTGATGTGCATGGGTGTCCTCGTGAGCCGAGCCCTCCTTCCGCAACTCGATTTCGGGTCTGAATTTACGACCGACGGGAGAGAAAGTGAAGAAATCAGACCGCATCCTGGAAGTCGACGTCCTGAGGGGCCTCGCGGTCCTGGGGATGGTGATCTGGAACTTCCGGTCACGGTCCATGGGAAATTTTCACGTGACCAGCACCGCGGACTACTATGTGAACCGGATCGTCGCGGTGTCCGATTTACAGAACACGATACATCTCATCTTCGCCTTCCTGTTCGGCTGGGGCCTGGCGCAGGGGATGAGCAACGGAGCGGCCAACACGCGGAGGTTGGCGAGCCTGTTCCTGATGGGCATGGCCACCGCCTGTCTGCTGGACCGAACCGACATCCTGCACTTCCTGGCCATCCTCGGCGTTGTCCTCGTGGTGTTCAAGGATCTCTCCAACCGGGCGGTGCTGACCCTGGCGGTCGTGATGGTCGCTGCGCCAGTCCTGGGCGATCGTATCCTGACCGCCGTGCTCTCGCCCGACGCCTACGCCGGATCTCACCTCTGGACGTCTCTCGATCCTTCCTTCATCCGGTCCGCGAGTTACGGCGAGATGGTGGTGGCGAGGGGCCGCGAGGCCCTCCGGGAGCTCTACCGCCCGAAGGTGTACATCGAGAATCTCGATATGCTGGTGGTGTTCCTCCTCGGGCTTTACGCCAGGCGCCGCTTGGTGTTTGGCGACATCCCGGGCAACCTCAACTGGATCTGGCGCACCCTCTGGATCTCCCTGGCGCTGCGTTTGCTCGCCGTGGGCTGGACCAGCCTCGGAGGCGGGTGGAGCCTCCTGGTGGGCGAGTACGCGAAGCAAGCCCTCGCCGTCTTCTACGTGTGTCTGGTGGTGGTCCTGCTGCGGAGAGGGACCTGGAGGCGTATCCTCCGCCCCTTCGCCGATGTCGGGCGATTGGCGCTCAGCGCCTACCTGCTCCAGGCCTTCATCGGCCCGACGCTCTTCTTCGGATACGGGTTCGGGCTCTATGACAAGCTGGGCATGGCGGGGGGCGAGGTCCTGGCGGTCGCGACCTGCGCCGCCATCATGACGTTCAGCACCTGGTGGCTCACGCGGTTCGAGCTCGGGCCGGCCGAGTGGGCATGGCGGGTGGTGACGTATTGGCGGGTCCAGCCACTCCGGCGTCCGGCCGGCGTCGCGTCTGGTTCCCCCTGACCCTCCCCGCTAAGTTACAGCGGCTCTTACCCCTACCCTCCTTGTGGGAGTCCCGTCTCGAATGACCACGGCATCGGCCAGTGCCTCGGACCACGTGCCGGATCTCGATCTCGGAGAACGCCCTATGGGCGTGGTTCGGGAGGTCTGGAACGCCCGTGACCTATTAATCCAGTTCGCCGCCCGCGACGTTCAGATCCGCTACAAACAGGCGGTGATGGGCTTCGGGTGGGCCCTGTTGATGCCGATCCTCATCGTCATGGCCGGCGTCATCGTCCGGTTTGCCATGGCGCAGGTCTCGGGATCACAGCTCGACCTGGGCGATCTCGGCGGCATCATGGTCAAGGCCGTACCGTG
>DATMOQ010000345.1:0-5765 GCA_035568195.1 Gemmatimonadales bacterium | reverse complement strand
GTCCGACGCCACGCTCGTGCCCAGCGCGTCGTACAGCCGGTATTGGCGAAACACGGGAACGCTGCAGCTGTCACCGTTCACCAGCCTGGTGATGCTGGTCGGGGTGACGTCGGTACGGGACCTGCGCCAGTACGGGGACTCCACCACGGTGGGACGCCTGCTGCTGCTGCAGCGCCGGACCCTGTTCGGACAGGACGTGGGGATCGAGACCCAGCGGTCGATCACCGCGAACCTGAGCTACACGCCCAACCTGGGCCCGGGCATCCGCCCCCGGTTCACGATGTCCAACCTGTTCTCCCTCTCCCGCGACCCCAACGCGACGGCACCGGTGTTCACGGCGGACAGCGCGTTCCGCCTCCCCCAGGCCTTCGCGAACTCGCAGCGGCTCGACATGGGGATGGACCTGGACCCCGGACGGCTGAGCCGCGGGTTCTTCGGCGACTCGAGCTGGGTGGTGAGGGTGATCCGGCACCTCACCAACATCAGCCTCGCCTACTCCCGCAGCCGCCAGTCATCGTTCTCCCAGGTGGCGGGATCACCTACTGCGGACTACCAGCTCGGGCTCGGGTCCCTGGCCAGCTTCCGCTTCCAGGGTGGGGTACCGGCCAGCTCCGCGCTCGAGACGGCGACGACGAGCGCGTCCGGTGGCGCCGATCTGGTGGGCGGCCTGCGGATCACCACGACGTACCAGACCACGACCGGTGTGACTTGGTTCCTCCAGGGAACCACGCAGGTGCCGCTGGAGATCAGCTCCCTCGATTGGCCCAGCGGCAGTGTCGCCTGGACCATTTCCCCGTCCCGGAATGGGCTCGGCATCGGGCGGTTCCTGAGCGGCGCCACGGCTCAGCTGGCCTTTCGCCGCCATGTGTCGACCACCGCCCAGTCTCTCCTGGGCGCATTCGGCACGACCCAGCTCGCTCTGAACCAGGCCACCGACCGCACCCTGGCCCCGAGCCTGACCCTCACCTGGATTTACGGCATCCTCACATCGGCCGATTACTCCACGGACCGGTCGGAATCGGTGCAGTCGGGGAGCCTGTTCCTGACCCGGAACACAGCCACCAACGCGTACATCGCCTTTGCCTTCCGGCCGCCGCAGAAGCTGATCCATTTACCCACGCCGATCCGCGCGAACGCCCGCGTGACGGTGACGGCGACCACGACCTGCATCGAGTCCACCGACGCCACGTCGTGCGTGTCCTACGTGGACACGCGGCAACGCCAGACCCAGTTTTCCATGGACACCGACTTCCCCCCCCTGTTCAGCGCGGGACTGCAGGTGGGCTACATTCTGAACGAGCAGCGGCAGCTGAACCAGAAGAACGGAGACCTGACCATCACCGCCTATGTGAGTCTGTCCACCAGCGTGGGGCAGTTCCGATGAGCGCCCGGTGGCGTCGAGCCGCCACCGCGGCGGCCGCGATCCTCGCCGGCTGCCAGGCCAAGGCCCGGGGACCGCGCGAGTTCGACGGGGCGCGCGCCTTCACCTACCTCGAAGCCCAGATGAAGTTCGGGCCGCGGATTCCCAACACCCCCGGGCACGACAGCTGCGGCGCCTGGATCGAAGCGCAGCTCAGGCGGACCGCCGACACCGTGATCGTGCAGGAGTTCACGGTCACCAACAAGCAGGGCGAGCACATCCGGCTCAAGAACTACCTGGCCCGCTTCCGTCCCCACGCCGCCGATCACGTGCTCTACCTGGCGCACTGGGACACGCGGCCCCGCGCCGATCAGGACCCGAACCTGGGCAATCAGCGGAAGCCGGTTCCCGGCGCGGACGACGGGGCGTCCGGTACCGCCGTGCTCCTGGGCGTGGCCGACGTCCTGAAAGGGCGGGCGCCCGCGGTGGGCGTGGACTTGCTGTTCGTAGACGGCGAAGACTATGGCAACTTCGATACCGCCACGCTCGACTCGGCGTTCTCGGACGTCCTGATGGGGTCGCGATACTTCACCCAGCACCTGCCGCAGGAGGGGTACGCGCCTCTCATGGCGGTGCTGTTCGACATGGTGGGTGCGAAAAACCTCGCCATCCCGGTGGAGCAATACTCCCAGGCCTTCGCTCCCGAGGTGGTGGATCGGGTGTGGCACGTGGCGGACTCTCTGGGCTACGGCTCGACCTTCCAGCGGCAACCCGGCCCGTCCCTGATCGACGACCACACGATGCTCCAGCACGCCGGCATTCATGCCATCGACGTCGTGGACTTCGACGGCTATCACGCGTACTGGCACACGGTGGATGACACGATCGACAAGGTGTCGGCGGAGTCGCTGCAGATAGTTGGAGAAGTCGCGGTGGCGCTGGTGAGATAGAAGCAGGAGCGGGGAGCTCCCTCCGCCTTTTTCTGGTACGTCCTGCGGTATTCAGATGACAGTACTTGGTGCGTTGGTCATAGGTTGCAGTCCATGGACGACCGGCGCGCCGCATTTCTCCTTGGACTCCTCCTGCTGGGTGGCGCGGGCGCGCGCTTCGCGCTGGCCCCGCGGCCGTCCGCCGCTCCGGGCGACGTCGCGCTCGTGCCCGCGAGCGACTCCCCGCCGGCGTCGCCCCGCGACGTCGCGCACCGGGCGTTGCGCCTCGCCCGTCCGCTCCAGCCCGGCGAGCGCATCGACGTGAATCAGGCCACCGCCGTCGAGCTCACCCGACTGCCACGCGTGGGCCCCGCCCTCGCGCAACGACTGGTCGCCTGGCGGACCGCGCACGGCCCCTTTCGCTCGCTGGCGGCGCTCGACTCGGTGCCGGGGGTTGGCCCCAAGCTGTTGGAGGGCTTACGGAACTGGGTCACCTTCTCCGGAGAGGTGCCCCCCGCGCCTTGACACTCCCACCCCCCAAACTATGTTAGATGCTTCAATCCCAACGAGTTGCATACGGCCACCGCAGCGGCAACCAACGAAAAACTGGGCGATATCCTGGTCCGGGAGGGGCTCATCTCCCTCGACCAGCTCAAGAAGGCCTTGGCGGAGCAAAAGGCCAGTGGGATGCGTCTGGGCTACACCCTGGTCAAGCTGGGCTTCGTCGAAGAGACCGAAATCACCAAGATGCTGGCCCGGCAGTACCGGATGCCGGCGGTGGATCTGTCCCGGTTCGAAGTCGACCCCAAGATCCTGAAGCTCATCCCCGCGGACATCGCGGCCAAGCACAGCGTTCTCCCGCTCAAGCGGGAAGGGCGGACCCTGACCATCGCCATCGCGGACCCGAACAACGTCACCGCGATCGAAGACATCAAGTTCATCACCCGCTGCGACATCTTCCCGGTCATCGCGGGCGAGTACACCCTCCGGAACGCGATCGACAAGTACTACCAGCAGTCGGACGCCCAGCTGCAGAGCCTCCTCAAGAGCGTCGAGGCGGAAGATGACCTCGAGGTGGTGGAGGAGCAGGGCGACGAGGACGTCAAGAAAGAGGACCTGGCCGACGACGCGCCGGTGGTGAAGCTCATCAACGGCATTCTGGCGGACGCGGTCACCCGGGGGGCCTCCGACATCCACATCGAGTGCTTCGAGCACGAGCTGCGCGTACGGTACCGGGTGGACGGGGTGTTGCAGGAAGTGATGAAGCCGCCCATCAAATGGCGGGCGGCGCTGATCTCCCGCGTGAAGATCATGGCCGCGCTGAACATCGCCGAGCGTCGGGTGCCGCAGGACGGGCGCATCAAGCTCAAGATGGGCACGCGGGTGATCGACTACCGGGTCTCCACCCTCCCCACCCTCTTCGGCGAGAAGATCGTCCTCCGGATCCTGGACAAGGGCAACCTGACCCTGGACCTGGCCAAGTTCGGTTTCGAGCCCAAGGCCGAAGCCGATCTCATGAAGGCCATTCTGAACCCGTACGGCATGGTGCTGGTGACGGGCCCCACCGGGTCCGGCAAGACCACCACGCTCTACTCGGCCCTGTCGAAGATCAACACCATCGACGTCAACATCATGACGGCCGAAGACCCCGTCGAGTACAACCTGATGGGGATCAACCAGGTGCTGGTACGGAACGAAGTGGGGATGACGTTCGCGGCGGCCCTGAAGGCGTTCCTGCGGCAGGACCCGAACATCATCATGGTGGGGGAGATCCGCGATCTCGAGACCGGATCCATCGGCATCAAGGCGGCGCTCACGGGCCACCTGGTGCTGTCGACGCTGCACACGAACGACGCGCCCTCCACCATCACGCGTATGGTGGACATGGGCATCGAGCCGTTCAACGTGGCCAGCGCGGTGAATCTGATCGTGGCCCAGCGGCTGGTGCGGCGCATCTGCAAGGACTGCAAGGCGGAGCACAACTACACCGACGAAGAGATGCACGCCTTCGGGATCACCCGGGACCAGGGGCCGTTCTTCAAGGGCCAGGGATGCGATACCTGCAACGGCACGGGGTACAAGGGCCGGCAGGGCCTCTACGAGGTGATGGCACTCTCGTCGCCGCTGCGGCGGGGGATCCTGAAGGGGGCGTCCACGGAGGAGCTGCAGGAGATCGCGGTGAGCGAGGGAATGCTGACGCTGCGGATGGACGGGATGGTGAAGGTCAAGAAGGGCATTACCACGCTCGAGGAAATCGTGAAGGAAACCGCGGCCGCATGAAGGAGACCAGTACATGCCGGTGAATCTGCGCGCGCTCCTGGAGGAGATGATCGAGAAGGACGCCTCCGATCTGCACATTGTGGCCGGCGAGCGCCCCAAGATCCGGGTCGACGGCGACATCGTCAGCGCGTCGGGCGACGACATCCTCACGCCCAAGGACACGCTGTCCCTGGCCTACTCGGTGCTCACCGAGAATCAGAAGAAGCGCTTCGAGACCGAGAACGAGCTGGACTTCTCGTTCGGCATCCAGAACCTGGCCCGCTTCCGCGGCAACTGCTTCAAGCAGCGCGGGTGCGTGTCCCTGGTCATCCGGCAGATCCCGTTCAGCGTGAAGACGTTCGACGACCTGGGCCTTCCCCCCATCATCGCCAAGCTCACGGAAAAACCGCGCGGACTGGTGCTGGTGACGGGCCCCACGGGGTCCGGCAAGAGCACCACGCTGGCCGCGATGATCGACAAGATCAACAAGGAAATGAAGGGGCACATCATCACGGTGGAGGACCCGATCGAGTTCATCCACCGCCACCAGTCGTGCATCGTCAACCAGCGCGAGGTGGGCACCGACACCAACAGCTTCCAGGCCGCCCTGAAGTACGCGCTGCGGCAGGACCCGGACGTCGTGCTGGTCGGCGAAATGCGGGACCTGGACACGATCCAGGCGGCGCTGACCATCGCCGAGACCGGGCACCTGGCCTTCGCCACGCTGCACACCAATTCGGCGGCGGAGAGTATCAACCGCATCATCGACGTCTTCCCGTCGCACCAGCAGTCCCAGATCCGCGCCCAGCTGGCCTTCGTGCTCGAGGGCGTGCTGACCCAGACGCTCCTGCAGCGGGCCAAGGGGCGCGGCCGCATCATGGCCGCCGAGATCATGGTGTGCACCCCCGCCATCCGGGCGCTGATCCGTGACGACAAGGTCCACCAGATCGAGTCGTCCATGCAGGCGGGGAAGAAGTTCGGCATGCAGACGTTGAACGACGCCCTGTACCAGCTCTACACGGCCCGTGAAGTGACCAAGGACGAATGCCTCCGGGTCTCGAGCAATCCCAACGAGTTCCTGCGCCAGATCGGCGAGCCCGCGATGGACGAGCGGGAACCCGGTCCGCCGGGCGCACAAGCCGGGGGCGCGAAAGTCGCGGCCCGGCGCTAGACGACGCTAGAGGAGGCGGGACATGCCGGTTTTCGAATACACTGCG
>DATMOQ010000344.1:0-2173 GCA_035568195.1 Gemmatimonadales bacterium | reverse complement strand
CTCTCGCGGCCGTCAAGATTGCAAACGTCATGCTGGGTTGGGGGCGTCCAACTACGATCATCGTAGGCGGAGTGACCTGCATTCTATTCGCGTCGGTCTCCGGCCTGTGGGGCGTGTTGGTGACGGATTCGATCCAGTTTGCACTGGCGATGTTTGGGGTTGTGGCCGCCGCGGTGGTCGCGCTCAAACAACCGCAGGTGGGTGGACTGTCGAACCTGCTACACCGGATCGATCCCCACACCTTGTCGCTGCTTCCCGACTTCTCGAACTGGTCTTTAGCCGTCACGGTGTTCATCATCCCGATCACCATCCAGTGGTGGGCGGTGTGGTACCCGGGTGCGGAGCCTGGCGGCGGTAGCTACATCGCCCAACGCATCCTTGCGTCCAAGAACGAAAAACACGCCCTAGGCGCTACGCTCTGGTTCAACGTCGCGCACTACGCGCTGCGGCCCTGGCCCTGGATCATCGTGGCACTGGCGTCGATGCTCGTGTTCCCGACCCTCGACGACATTCGACGCGCTATCCCCCACGTCGATCCGTCCTTGATCGGGAACGATCTCGCCTATCCCGCGATGCTGACGTTGCTCCCGGTCGGAGTGAAGGGACTCCTGATCGCCTCGCTCTTCGCCGCCTATAGGTCCACCATGGAGACCCATCTGAATTGGGGGTCGTCCTACCTGGTGATCGACTTTTATCAGCGGTTCATCCGGCCCGGGCGGACGGAAAAGCATTACCTCTGGGTTTCCCGTGGCCTCACGGCGTTTCTGATGTTCGCCTGCGGCGTGCTCACGCTCTTCATTTCAACGGCGAGCCAGGGCTTCGACATCCTGCTCTCGATCGCCGCGGGAACGGGCCTGATCTATCTGCTGCGGTGGTTCTGGTGGCGAATCAATGCCTGGAGCGAGATCGGGGCGATGCTCGGGTCTCTCGTCACGACCTTCACGATGTTCATAGGTCGCAGGTTCTTCGGGTGGCATATCCCGGACCCTTGGCCGTTGATCATCGCGGTGATCGTGACGACCGCAACCTGGGTCACCGTGACCCTTTTGACCAAGCCGGTGGATGACCAGACCCTCGACCGGTTCTACGCGTTGACGCGCCCCGCGGGGGCCGGGTGGGCCAAGGTTCGGGAGCGCTCGGGCTTGCCTCCGTCGCCGGACTCGCTGCCACAGGCGCTCCTGGGCTGGACCGCCGGGTGCGCGTTCGTCTACTCGGCGCTGTTTGGCGCGGGGAACGCGCTCTATGGACGGACGTCGATGGCCGGTGTCTGCTTCGTGATGGCCATCGTGAGCGGGACGGTGCTGTATCGCGTGGTGAGCACGATGTTCCGGGGGGACGCGACCTCGGCGGTGGGGGCTCCTTCCGGCCGGCGCAACTGAAGGTCGACCTTCCCCATTTCCCCTGGCTTGCGCCAGGGGTCATGTACACCAGATGCGTGAGGGTTTTCATGACCCCGGGCGCGAGCCCGGGGTTGCCGGGGACTTAGCCCATCATGAGTCCCCTTTTCGTCGGCGCGCTGTTGGGCTCCGCGGTCCTCCACGCCTTCTGGAACCTCCTGCTGAAAACCACCCACCACCGGCGTCCGGTGGTGTGGTGGGCGTTGATCGTCACCAACCTCTGCTGCGCCGCCATCCTGATCGCCCGACCGCACTCGGTGCTGCCGGTTTGGAAGCTCCTCGCGATCAGCGCGGTGCTCGAAGCCTCCTACTACCTCATCCTCACGGCCGCCTACAAGGTCGGGGACTTCTCCCTCGTCTATCCGGTGGCCCGGGGCACCGCGCCCGCGCTCCTCGCCGTCTGGGCCATCCTGGTCCTCGCGGAGCGCCCATCTCCGCTTGGCATCACCGGGATTCTGCTGGTGGCGGGGGGCATCGGCATCGTGGGCTGGTCGGGAAAGTTCGGCTGGCCCGGTCGACCGTCGGCGGCACTCGCGCTCTCGTTCCTCCTGGCCGTGGTGATCTCGGTCTATTCCATCATCGACGGCGTCGCCGTGCGGCGGGTCGATCCGGTGACGTACACCGCCGCGATGTTCTTCCTGGTGACCCTCCTGCTCACGCCGGTGCTGATGGCGCAGGAGGGCTGGGAGAAGATCCGCGGCGCCCTGCGCGAAGAGCCGGGGCGCATCCTCGGAATCGGGATGCTGCAGCTGGCCGGCTATCTGATCGTGCTCTGG
>DATMOQ010000343.1:0-2583 GCA_035568195.1 Gemmatimonadales bacterium | reverse complement strand
GCTGACCGGTGTGCAGAAGATGGGACTCGGGGGGCGGACCACCCCCGACCTCCTGGTGGTGTCGCTCTCCACCACGGACGCCGTGGGTCACGCCTACGGACCGGACTCACGTGAGATCCACGACCAGCTGCTCCGCGTCGACCGCTGGCTGGGACAGTTCTTCGATTCTCTTGGGGTTCTCGCTCCGGGCGGGATCGTGGCCGTGCTGACGGGGGACCACGGCATCGTCAGTCTGCCCGAGTACGCGGTGCTGGTCCGGCACCAGCGGGCGGGGCGGGTGGGGATGGGGTCGTTTCCGGCCGACGTCGAGGCGGAGCTGGAGAGGAAGTACCACATCCCGTTCGATCTCGCGTTCGACAATGGCCTGCTCTCCGCGGACGTCGGGGCGCTCGCCGCCCGCGGTGTGAACGTGGACAGCCTGTCGGACGCGATCGCGAAACGGATCGCCCAGAATCCGGGAGTGGCGGAAGTCTTCACCCCGGCCACGCTGCCGCAGGCCCCCGACACCGGCGCCGCCCGGCTCTGGCGGCGTCTGTTGCCCGCCGGGTACGGCTGGCTCGCCGTCGCCGGCGTCCGCCATGGCTACGTCTGGTCCTCCGGCTCCCTCGGCGGCGAGCACGGCTCGGCAAACCCCGAGGACATCGAGGTCCCGATCGCGTTCTGGGGCACCGGCATTACCGCGAAGCGGGTGGAGCGTCCCGCCCGCACCGTGGACATCGCGCCCACCCTGGCCGTGATCCTCGGCCTCAAGCCGAGTGAGAAGCTGGACGGAGAATCCTTGCCTGAGGTGCTGAAACCGTAGAAGTCGGAACGCGGAACGCGGAGCGCGGAACGTCAGCGCGAGCCACCAAGCCTTTACTTCCGCCTTCCGCGTTCCGCGTTCCGACCTCTTACTTGGCCGGACTCCAGACGTTGTTCGACCGGTCGATGTCGGGATAGACCCCCAGAGGATCGATCTCGATCTTCACCGGCTTGGACTTCGGCGGATCCACCAGGACCCAGATGGCCTGCGGCCCCGACCACCACGTCTCCACCGGCAGCTTGATCATCCGGACCGAGCCGTCGGCGCCGGTGACCCGCGCCTGCACGGGGGCTACCATTTCGCGCCGGCTCGAGAGGAAGATCCGCGACACGGTCTGGCCCGCGGTGTCCCGTTGGGCCACCGAGTCGACCGCTTGATCGAGATGGTCGGTCCGGTAGAACCAGCTCCGCCAGAACCACGAGAGATCCTCACCCAGCGCGTTGTCCATGGTGCGGAAGAAGTCTTCGGGCTGGGGGTGATGGAACGCCCAGCGCCGGACGTATTCCCGGAAGGCCGCGTCGAAGTTGTTGGAGTCCACCACCTGCTCCCGCAGGAAATGCAGCGCCACCGCGGGTTTGCCGTAGGCGTTCCAGCCGCTCATCAGGCCGTTCGGGGAACGGTCCTGGGTCTCCATGATGGGCGTTTCGAGGCCGGGGTATTGCGCCAGGAACTGCTGGTAGGCGCGCATCGAGCCGAACTCGAGGGTCTGGATGCGCGTGGTGTCAGTGGGGTAGCGGTCCCGGAACGTGTACCAGTCCACAAAGGTGTTGAATCCTTCGTCCATCCAGGGATAGAGCCGTTCGTCACTGCCCACCATCATCGGGAACCACTCGTGCCCCTGCTCGTGCGCGAGCGTGTAGTACAGCTCCTTCGGGCTCTCCGCGTTGTCGAACGTGATCATCGGGTATTCCATCCCGCCCACCGGCCCCTCGACGCTGATCGCCGTCGGCCAGGGATAGTGGAGCCAGCGGGAATGGATCTTGATCGCGTGCCGGTTCATGTCGGCGGCGGTGCTCCACACGTCGGCCGCCGTGGGCGGATACAGCGCCTGCATCAGGATGCCGTCCCAGCTCGAGGCGTCCCAGACGAAATTGGGCGCCGCGCCCCAGGCGAAGTCGCGGACATTCGTGGCGGTGTAGTGCCAGGTCCGCGTCTTCCCGGCGCCCGCCGGCAGCAGCGACGCGCCGCCGAGCTCGGACGCGGTGATGATGTGGACGATGGTGTCCGAGTGGGCGGCGGCGGCCAGGCGCCGCTGGATCGTGGCCGGGAACACCTGCGCGCCGTTGGTGAGGACGCCGGTGCCGGCCAGCGTGTAGGCGGCGGGCGCCGTGAGCGTGACGTCGAAGTTCCCGTACTCGAGGTAGAACTCGCTCGGGCCGAAGTATTGATCGGTGTTCCAGCCCCGCACGTCGTCGTAGACCGCCATCCGCGGGTACCACTGCGCGATTTGATAGAGCCAACCTTCCGGGAACTGCTGCCTGCCCGTCCGTCCCCCCTGCGTGGGGACCTGGTAGTGCCAGCCGAGGTCGAGGGACAGCACGCTCTTTGGGGCCAGGGGGCGGTCCAGATCCACGCGCATCATGGTGCTGTTGACCCACCAGGACAGCGTCGCGCTGGTGGACTTACCGCCGACGCCGGCGTGGACCGCCTGGACCCGTTCGATGGTCGCCCCGACGTGGAAGGTCGAGTCTTCCGGAAAGAAGAAGAAATCGAGAGGCGAGTTACGGCTCTTCCGGGACCCCAGGTTCATGTCGAGCTGCAGCCACACGAAGCGCAGGGTG
>DATMOQ010000342.1:0-5941 GCA_035568195.1 Gemmatimonadales bacterium | reverse complement strand
GGGGGAGAAGGCAAGTGGGGGACGCTGCTGAGTGTGGTGACCTACACGTCGATCACCGGACTCCTGCTCCAGCTGGTCGGGGTCATCGTGCTGATGACGAAAGGTGTGGGCGAGATCTCATCGCCGCAGGATCTGCAGCCGCGGCTGGGCCTCAATCTCCTGGCCCCGGGCGCGGGCGGGTTCCTGGGCGCCTTCCTCGGCGGGATCAATCCCTTCGCCATCTGGGGTGTGATCCTGACGGCGATCGGCCTTCAGGTGACGCACAAGATGTCCAAGGGCACCGCCTACGGCACCGCCATCGGCAATGCCGTGATTCTCCTGCTGATCCTGGCGGTGCTGGCCTCGCTGCAGAAGTAGGCTAGACGGTCGCTTTCGTCCGATTGATCACGCCCGCCTCCTCGAGGGCCGCCTGGGCCGCGGCGAGGCGGGCGATCGGAACGCGGAAGGGCGAACAGCTCACGTAGTTCATCCCGGCCTGGTGGCAGAACTTCACCGAGCTGGGCTCCCCTCCGTGCTCGCCGCAAATCCCGATCTTCAAGTCCGAACGGGTCCCCCGGCCCAACCGCACCGCCATGTGGATGAGCTTGCCCACGCCGTCCTGGTCCAGGACCTGGAACGGATCGGCGGGCAAGATCCCCCGATCGACATAAAAGGGCAGGAACCGCCCGGCATCGTCCCGCGAGAGCCCGAACGTGGTCTGCGTCAGGTCGTTGGTCCCGAATGAGAAGAACTCGGCGGACTTGGCGATCTCGTCGGCGGTGAGGGCCGCGCGCGGCAGCTCGATCATGGTCCCCACCAGGTAGGGCACGGCGCGCCCCTCAGCCTGAAACACCTCCTGCGCCACCCGGCGGATGATCGCCTCCTGCCGGATCAGCTCCTCCGCGGTCGCCACGAGGGGCACCATCACCTCGGCCAGCACCTGCTTGCCGCGCGCTACCACTTTACACGCGGCTTCGAAGATGGCCCGCGCCTGCATCTCGGTGATCTCGGGATACGTGATCCCCAGCCGGCACCCGCGATGCCCCAGCATCGGATTCGCCTCGACCAGGCTTGCTACCACCCGGGTCAGCTTGGCGGGCGCCATGTTCATCGCCTTGGCGAGCTGGGCGATCTCCGCCTTGGTGTGCGGCAAGAACTCGTGGAGCGGGGGATCGAGCAGCCGGATGGTAACCGGCAGGCCCGCCATGGCCTCAAAGATCCCCTCGAAATCCGACCGCTGCATCGGGAGCAGCTGGGCCAGCGCCTGGCGCCGCCCCGTCTCGTCCGTGGCGACGATCATCTCCCGCATGGCGGTGATGCGGTTCCCCTCGAAGAACATGTGCTCGGTCCGGCACAGCCCGATTCCCTCGGCGCCGAACTCGCGGGCCCGGCGGGCATCCGCCGGCGTATCGGCGTTGGTGCGCACCCGGAGGCGGCGGCGGGCGTCGGCCCAGGTCATCAGCTGCTGGTAGTGCCGGCCCGCCTTGGGCGCCACGACCTTGGCGGCGCCGAGGATCACACGCCCGCTGGTTCCATCGACGGTGATGATCTGGCCCTTCTTGACCGTCCGGCCATTGGCGCTGAAGCGCCCCGCGGCAGGCTGCACATCCAGATCCTTGGCACCCACCACGCAGGTCTTGCCCATTCCGCGCGCGACCACCGCGGCGTGACTGGTCATCCCACCCCGGGCTGTGAGTACCGCCTGCGCGGCCACAATGCCGTGGAAGTCCTCGGGAGAGGTCTCGGGCCGCACCAGGATGACCTTGTGTCCCTTCTTGGCCAGCGCCTCTGCGTCGTCGGCGTCGAAGACCACCTCACCGGTCGACGCCCCCGGGGATGCGGGAAGGCCTTTCGCGATCACGGTGACCGCGGCCTTGGGGTCCACCATGGGGTGGAAAAGCTGGTCGAGGTCCTGGGGAGGGACGCGCTGGACCGCCTCGTCCTCACTGATCCGTTTCTCCTCCACCATTTCCACGGCGACGCGCACGGCCGCCATCCCGGTGCGCTGGGCGCGGCGGGTCTGGAGCATGTAGAGCTTGCCGTGCTCGAAGGTGAATTCGATGTCCTGCACGTCCTTGAAGTGCAGCTCCAGCTTGTCCGCGATGCGCTCGAGCTCTTTATAGACCTTGGCGAACTTGCCGCGCTTCATCCTGGTGATCGACTCGGGCGTCCGGGCGCCGGAGACGACGTCCTCACCCTGGGCATTGGTGAGATAGTCGCCGTTCAAGATCCGTTCGCCGGTGCTGCAGTTCCTGGTGAATGCCACCCCGGTGCCGCAGTCGTCGCCCATGTTGCCGTAGACCATGGCGACTACGTTGACCGCCGTACCCAGGTCATCCGGGATGTTGTGGACCTTGCGGTAGTCGATGGCGCGCCGGGTGTGCCAGCTCTTGAAGACCGCCTCGATGGCGCCCCAGAGCTGTTCTTGGGGATCGTCGGGGAAGGGATGGTTCCGCTTGGCCTGGATGATGGCCTTGAACTCCACCACCAGCTCGGCGAGGTCGTCGGCCGGGAGGTCGATGTCCCGGGCCACCTTGCGGCGCTTCTTGTACTCGTCCAGGACCTCTTCGAATGGCTCCTTGCCGAGCTCGTACACCACGTCGCCGTACATCTGGACGAACCGGCGATAGGAGTCGTACGCGAACCGCGGGTTCTTCGATCCCGCGATCAGTCCCTCCACGGTCTGGTCGTTGAGGCCCAGGTTGAGGATGGTCTCCATCATCCCGGGCATCGAGACGGCGGCCCCGGAGCGCACCGAAACCAGCAGCGGATTGGCGGGGTCCCCCAGGCGCTTACCCGCGGTCTGCTCCAGCTTCTTGAGATGCCGCTCCACCTCCTCGCGCAGCTCGGGCGAGAAGGCGCCGGCCTCCAGGTACTCGATGCAGATCTTGGCGGAGATGGTGAAGCCGGGCGGGACGGGGAGGCCGAGGTTGGCCATTTCGGCGAGCCCCGCACCCTTGCCGCCCAGGACGTCGCGCATGGCGGCGGAGCCGTCCGCGCGGCCGTTCCCGAAGGAATAGACGAAGCGTTCAAGGGACGGCATCGGGGCGCTCCTGACGGCTAGACTGGAACGGCGACCGGTAGCTCGTAGCGCCCACGGGCCGATTCGTCGGGAATGGCGGTGGGATAGGCTCCTGAGAAGCAGGCGTGACAGAACTCTTTGGGATCGCCGCCGGCGGCGCGGAGCATCCCATCGAGGGAGAGATATCCGAGGCTTTCGACGCCGAGGTGCTTACGGATCTGCTCGACCGAGTTGCTGGCCGCAATCAGCTCCGTCTTGGAAGGGGTGTCGATGCCGTACCAGCAGGGCCCCGTGATGGGCGGGGACGCGATCCGGAAATGGACTTCGCGGGCGCCGGCCTGGCGGATCATCTGGACCAGACCCTTGGACGTGGTGCCGCGGACGAGGGAGTCATCCACGATCACGACGTTCTTGCCTTCCAGGACCTCGCGCACCGGATTGAACTTGATCTTCACCTTGGCGTTGCGGCCCGCCTGCGAGGGCTGGATGAAAGTCCGGCCCACGTAGTGATTGCGGATCAGCGCGTGCTCGAGCTTGACGCCCGACTGCTCCGAGAACCCCAGCGCCATCGCGTTGGACGAGTCGGGCACGGAGAACACGCAGTCCGCGCCCGGCGCCGGATGTTCCTTGGCCAGCTCCCGGCCCAGCGCGCGACGCACCCGGTCCACCGACCGGTGGAAGATGGTCGAGTCCGGACGCGAGAAGTACACCAGCTCGAACACGCAACGCTGCGACGGCTTGGGCGGCAAGTTGGGGAGCCGGACGACTTCGCCCTCGTGGATCCGGAGCATCTCGCCGGGCTCGAGCTCCCGCACCACGGTGGCGCCGATGAGGTCGAGCGCGCAGGTCTCGGAGGCCACGACATATCCGGAGCCCAGCTTGCCCAGGATGAGTGGCCGGAAGCCGCGGGGGTCCACCAGCGCGTACAGCGTGCGGCCGATGGTCAGCACCAAAGAGTAGGCGCCGTCCACCCGCTCGAGGGCGTCGAGAATCTGGTCCTCGGGTTCGCGGGCTTCGGACCGCGCGATGAGGTGGACCAGCACTTCGCTGTCGGATGTGGTCTGGAAAATCGAACCCTTGGCCACCAGGTCGGCGCGGAGCGGCACGGCGTTCGTGAGGTTGCCGTTGTGCCCGAGCGCCAGCGGGCCTTCGCGGTACCGGGCCAGGAAGGGCTGGGCGTTGGCGAGCACCGAGGAGCCGGCGGTGGAGTACCGGGTGTGGCCGATGGCCACATCGCCGGTCAGGGTCGCGAGGACCTGATCGTTGAAGTTCTCGGAGACCAGGCCCATCCCGCGGTGGGACCGGGCGACCCCCTCGCCGTCGACCGCGACGATCCCCGACGACTCCTGCCCGCGATGCTGGAGGCTGTAGAGCCCCAGGTACGCGATGCGAGCCGCGTCAGGAACGCCGGAAACGCCGATGATGCCGCACATCTCGTCGTCAGTCTCCCATACGCCGGGGAATGGACCCGAAATATACGTCGCGGAGCCGGCCCACCGGGTGAGACACCGTCCCGTCCCGCAGGGTGATGCTCACCAACGCTCCGGGAGTGCCCGTAGTTCCCGCATTGAAGAGGGGAACGCCATTCTCGGAGGCCAGCGCCGTCACCGCCGCCAGGTGTTCGGCTGGCACCGTGAGCACCACGCGGCTCTGCGACTCGCTGAAAAGCAGGTCATGGGCGGCGAGGCCCGGAGCATACGCGGTGAGATTCACACTGACGCCGAAGCCGGACTCCTGATAAGGCCCGCCGATGGCGATCTCCGCCAGCGCGACACCCAGGCCGCCACCCGACGCGTCGTGTGCCGAGCGGAGCAGTCGTCCCGAAGCGGCGCGGACCAGGAAGTCGACGAGGCGGCGCGCGGCGGCGAGGTCCACGCGGGGCGGCATCCCGCCGCGGAATCCATGCAGCACCTCCCAGTAGACCGACCCGCCCAGCTCCGGGGTCGTCGTCCCCGCGATGAGCACCACGTCCCCCGCGGCGCGGATGTGACTGGGCACCGCGCGATCGGCGTGGTCGAGGAGCCCGACCATCCCGATGACGGGAGTGGGGTCCACGGCGCCGGTGGGGCTTTCATTGTAGAAGGAGACATTCCCGCCGGTCACCGGCGTGTCCAGCGCCCGGCACGCATCGGCAATGCCGCGGCACGCCTCCCGGAACTGGAAGAACACCTCGGGCCGCTCCGGGGAGCCGAAGTTCAGACAGTCGGTGATGCCGAGAGGGCGGGCTCCGGTGCAGGCGATGTTGCGGGCCGCTTCGACCACCGCCGCCTTGCCTCCCTCGTAGGGATCGAGGGCGAGATAGCGGGAATTGCAGTCGGTGGTCACGGCGATGGCGAAGTCCGTGCCCTGAACGCGGAGCACGCCGGCGTCGCCCCCGGGGGCAAGCACGGTCCGGGCCTGGACGCTCGAGTCGTACTGCTCGTACACCCAGCGCTTGGAGGCGATGGACGGGGCGTCCAGTAGGGTGAGAAGGGCCTCGCCGGGGTGCGGCAGCCGGGAGCCGTGGGCCGGACGCTCCGTGCGCAGCTTGGCCACCGCGGCGCTCTCTCTGGCGTCGGGATAATAGACGGGGCAGTCCTCGACCAGCTGACGGCCCGGGATCTCCACGACGACCTGATCCTTCCAGGTGCACCGGTACATCCCGTCGTCGGTCACGCGACCGATGGGCATGGCCGTGAGGTCCCACTTGGCGGCGATGGCCTCGACCTCCTTCACCTTGTCGGCCTTGGCGACCACGAGCATGCGCTCCTGGGACTCCGAGAGCAGGATCTCATAGGGCGTCATACCGGGCTCGCGCGTGGGCACGAGCGAGAGATCGATCTCCACTCCCACGCCGCCCCGTGCCGCCATCTCCGCCGACGACGAGGTGAGCCCGGCGGCGCCCATGTCCTGAATGGCGACGATGTGCCCCGAGTGGATCAGCTCCAGCGAGGCCTCGAG
>DATMOQ010000341.1:0-4946 GCA_035568195.1 Gemmatimonadales bacterium | reverse complement strand
GGGTTCGTGCTGTGCCTCATGCTGGTGCCGACCGGGACGGCGCTCCTTTTTCCGGCCAGCACGTCGCTGGTGAGCCAGCGGACCGAACGGTCCGAGATGGGGCAGGTGATGGGCGCGCAGCAGACGCTCCGGGGCATCGTGAGCATTATCGGTCCCATCGGCGCCACCGCGGTCTACCAGGCGTTCGGGCATTCCTTGCCGTTCATTGGCGCGGCGGTGGTGGTCGCGGTGGCGCTCCTCCTCGCGAGCCGAGAGCCTCATCAAGCTCCCCTTGCCGCTACTATTAAGGCCTGATACCGGGGAGCCCCGCGATGGCCGTGCAGAAGCTCAGCGCCAACCAGCAGCGTCAGATCGATGCGATCCTGCTGCTGCAGAAGACCGCCTCCAAGACCCGCAACATCGTCGTGGAGCTCGATTCCAGCCGGGCCGCCAAGCCGTCGGTGATCAACAATCTCTGCGGGATGATCGCGCGCGAGATGCAGCAGATGCGGCAGCGCCTCCTTACCGCGCCCGTGGGCACGGTGGCGGATATTTGCGGTTCCCTCTCGATCATGGCCAGCCGCTCGGGCGGGATCAACATGAAGATCCGCGGTCTGCAGGACGGCCTGAACAGCATCGACATGCAGCTCGATCAGGCGCTGAAGTCCGCGATGAAGCCCGAAGAGAAAACGGACAAACACCCCGCCCCCGGTGAATCCGCCGCGCACTGACGGTGGGGCCGTCCCGGCCATCCGCACGGCGGGCCTCGTGAAACGCTACGACGACGTCGTCGCCGTCGCCGGCCTCGACCTTTCCATCCCCACCGGGGAATGCTTCGGCCTCCTCGGCCCCAACGGCGCCGGAAAGACCACCACCGTCGAGATCCTCGAGGGACTGACCCTGCCCGACGCGGGCCAAGTTCAGGTCCTGGGCATGCAGTGGGACGACGAGGCGGGCGGCCGGGCCCTCCGCGAGCACCTGGGGATTCAGCTTCAGGAAACGCAGCTCGCCGAAAAGCTGTCCGTCGAGGAAACCCTCTCGCTCTTCCGGAGCTTCTACCACACCTCCCACACCGTGGACGAGGTCCTGGACCTCGTCTCGCTGGGGGAGAAGAAGCACAGCTGGGTGGGGAAACTCTCGGGCGGGCAGAAGCAACGCCTCGCGGTGGCCTGTGCCCTGGTGGGACGTCCCGAGCTCCTCTTCCTGGACGAGCCCACCACCGGCCTCGATCCCCAGTCCCGGCGCCAGCTCTGGGAAGTCGTGGAGCGCTTCAAGGGCGAAGGGCACACGGTGCTGCTCACCACGCATTACATGGATGAAGCGGAGCGCCTCTGCGACCGCGTCGCCATCATGGACCACGGGAAGGTCATCGCCCTCGGCACCCCGCGCGAGCTCATCGCGTCACTGGGAGCGGAGCACGTCATCGACTTCACGTTGAACAACGGCGCGGCGGCGGATCTCAGCGGAGAGCTCGCGCGGCTGCCGGGGGCTCGGAGCGTTCGCCTGACGGCTGACGGCGTATCGCTGACCGCCACCGAGCTCCACACGGTACTCCCCGCCCTGATGGCGGCGCTCGAGCGGCGGAAACTCGGCCTCGCGTCTCTCACCACCCATCACGCCACGCTCGAAGACGTGTTCGTCGCGCTCACCGGGCGTCAGCTCCGCGATGCGTAATCATCCGGTGGTCCAGCTCACCGTGTCGCGGGTCCGGGAGTTCTACCGGGAGCCCGAAGCCATCTTCTGGGTCTTCGGCTTCCCGATCGTGCTCGCGGCCGCGCTGGGCCTGGCGTTCCGGAACAAGGGCCCCGGCGCGATCACGGTCGGCGTGCTCGTCGGTTCCGGCGACAGCGCCGCGGTGTCCGCCCTCAAGCCGGACTCCGCGCTCCGCCCGGTGATCCTCGATTCGACCGAAGCCGGAGCCCGCCTCCGGTCGGGCCGCATCGCGATCCTGGTGGTCCCCGGCAACCCGGTGGTCTATCGCTTCGACCCCACGCGGGACGAAAGCCGTCCGGCTCAGCTCGCGGTGGATCGGGCGCTGCAGCGCGCGGCGGGCCGTGCCGACCCGGTGGCCACGCGGAGCGATCATGTCACGGCCCCCGGATCGCGGTACATCGACTTCCTCATCCCCGGCCTCCTGGGTATGAACCTGCTCGGCTCGGGAATCTGGGGCGTGGGCTTTGCCGTGGTCACCGCGCGCCAGAAGAAGCTGCTCAAGCGCTTCATGGCCACACCGATGCGGAAGAGCCATTACCTCCTGGGCTTCATTCTCTCGCGGCTGGTGTTCCTGGTGGTGGAGGTGGCCGCGCTGGTCGGGTTCGGCTGGCTGATCTTCGGCGTGGGGGTGCGGGGCTCGTGGCTCTCGCTGGCCGGCGTGGCGCTGCTGGGCTCACTGGCGTTCTCAGGGTTGGGCCTCCTGATCGCCAGCCGGGCGCGCACGGTGGAAGGCGTGTCGGGCCTGATGAACCTGGCCATGCTGCCGATGTGGATCCTGTCCGGGACGTTCTTCTCCTACTCGCGGTTCCCGGATGTGATGCTGCCCTTCGTGAAGGCGCTCCCGCTCACGGCCTTGAACGACTCCCTGCGCGCCATCATGATCGACGGGACGTCCATCTTCCGGCTGGGATCGGGGCTCGCGGTGGTGGCAGTGTGGGGAGTGGCGTGCTTCGGGGTGGCGCTGAAAATCTTCAGGTGGAGATAATGGGAGCGGGGAGCACTAAAGTACGGGACGGGGAGCGGTCGAAGTCGAGGTAGTGGAGTCTCCCAATCCCGGACTGCGACCGCTCCCTGCTCCCTGCTCCTCTCACGCTCCCGCAATCCGTCTGATCACCGTGAGCAGCTTTCTTCGGAACCCCCCCGCCGCCGCCAGCACCGCTTCCCGGAACGCGATCGCCTGCTGAAAGCGCCGGGCCGGGTCGCTGGACACCGCTCGACGCAGCACCACCTCGAGCTCCCGCGGCACGTCACTGCGCTCCGCCGCCAGCAGAGGCAGGGCGTCCACCGTCTGCTTGGCCAGGATCGCCTCGGTCGTCGCGCCGTCGAAGGGGGGCCGCCCCAGCAGCGCGAAGTAGGCCGTGGCTCCCAGGGAGTAGAGGTCGGCGCGGGGATCCACCCGTTCGCCGAGCAACTGCTCCGGGGCCGCGAACTGGGGCGTCCCGCTCCGGGACGTGGCGCCCCCGAAGCGCTCACCCCGCAGCGCCAGGGCGAGGCCGAAGTCCGTGATGCGGAGCCGGCCGTCGGGCTCGAGCAGCATGTTCTCGGGCTTCAGATCGCGGTGCACCAGCCCCAGCGCGTGGGCGTGCTCAAGGGCCGAGAGGGCTTCGGACAGCACGCGGACGGTCCGTTCGACCGACAGCGGCCCCTTGGCCTGCACCAGCTGGGCCAGGCTCTGCCCCGGGACGAACTCCATCGTGTACCACTGCAGGCCCGCCCGCCCCTGAATGTCGTAGATGCTCACGATGTTGGGATGCCGCAGGCGCGCCGCGAGCTGGGCTTCACGGCGGAACCGCTCCACCACCACCGGATCCGCCGTGAGGGACGGGTGCAGGACTTTGATGGCGACTTCGCGCTCGAGCCCCAGATCGCGGGCCCGGTACACGCGCCCGAATCCTCCTGAGCCCAGCTCGCCCAACAGCTCGTAGTCGTCTCCCAGTGCCCGCCGGAGCCGGCGCTCGAACCCGGAGTCCATCAGTTGCGGGGCCGCGGCCGGCTCGTGGAACGACCCCGCGTCCGCCACGAAGTCCTCGAGCATTTCCGTCGCCGTGAAGTACCGTCCGCCCGGCTCGGGCTTCAACGCGCGCAGAACCACCCGCTCCACGGCCGCGGGAATGGCGGGGCGGAGGGTCCGCGGCGGCACGATGGCGGACGGGTCGGCGGCGGGGTCCTGGCCGGTGAGCGCCAGATAGATGAGGCCCGCGACGGCGTACAGGTCGCTCGCCGGTTCTCCCGGTCCGCCATTGCGGACCTCGGGCGCGGTGTACGGAGCGCCGCCGCCCTGCTCGTCCGCGGGAACGTTGGGGAGACACCAGTTCGCGTAGCGCAAGTCGGTGATGATGCCGCGGCCCGAGATCTCGAGCATCACCGTCGACGGCAGGATCCGGCGCATGATGACCCCATGGGCGTGCGCGTATTCCAGGGCGCCGAGGAGGTCGCGGACCAGGGACATGACGGTGGGGATGGGACGGGGTCCCCGGCGGATGGCTTCGCTCAAGCTTTCGCCGTCGATCCAGTTGGCGGTGCGGAACGCCACGTCGCCGATCTCGGCGGCGGCGTACGCGTGACGGATCGCGGGATGATCGAGCGCCGCCAGGGTTTCGGTTTCCCGCATGAACCAGGTGCGGCTCGGCGTGCCCGGAAGGAGGTGCACCCGCAGGGCCACGAACCGCTTGAGCACCCGGTCCCACGCCTGATACAACGCGCGGTCGCGCGACACCGTGACGAGGTGATCGAGGCGGAACATCGGATCGAGCTTGGGCGCCAGCGCCTGGAGGGCGTCGGCCGGCGGCGACTCCGGGGTCTCGGTGGGCGCCTGGGTCGTCGGGTTCGAGGGCCGCGGCGGCGGCGTGCGGGGATGCGGAGTGGTCAGGGCGTGCTCGGCGATGTGAGGGCGACGATACCGAAGCCCCGACGTCCCGCGGGAGCCCGGCGCGTTTCCCGAAGGTATACGATCGGCGGCCGTCGGGTGGAATCGACGTCGGCGGTGACGAACCGGTCGAACGCCAGGATCGCCGCCCCTTCAGGGGTCGCCATCGCGCGGCGCACCACCGGCTGGTCGAGGTGACGGGCCGCGCTCCACCCGGGGCCGGCCACGGTGTCGGCGCTTGCCATCACCGGATCCCAGCTGAAGGGAAAGCCGGGGCGGGTGAACAGGGCATAGGTCGCCTGCGGTCCGAACCGGGCCCGGGCCTGTGCCGCGAGCTGGTGCTTGAGCACGGTGACGGTAACGGCCTGGGCCGCGGTGTACGCCGTGA
>DATMOQ010000340.1:0-5689 GCA_035568195.1 Gemmatimonadales bacterium | reverse complement strand
GTAAAGCGCACCCCCGCATACCCCTCGGCGTTGAACGCGCTGTGATCGCCGCCGCGGCCGTAGCGGTCCGCCCGGTAGACGAGCATGACGTGGAACTTGGGGAAGTACTCTCCGTCCACCCTGTCGATGTACCGCGCCAGCTGGCGGGAGGGCCCGTCTTCTTCTCCGCCCACCGCCCGCATCCGCGCGATGTCCTGCACGGTGGTGCCGGAGGCCGGACTCTCCGAAAAGATCCGGACCACGGTCGGGTCGTCCACGCCGTTCTGGCCTCGGCCGCCCCCCACGATGTCATTGTTCAGATCGCCTTCGACGTTCCAGCCGCGGGCCTTGGCCGCCTGGGCCAGGATCCGTCCGCCGAGGAGCCCTTGCTCCTCGCCGGCCAGGGCCGCGAACACGATCGTGGCGTTGAACCTGTAGTGTGAGAGAATCCGCGCGGCTTCGATCACCGCCGCCGTTCCGGAGCCGTCGTCGTCCGCGCCGGGCGCGCTCACGGTGTCGTCCTGATCGTCGGACGCCCGCGAGTCGTAGTGCCCGGTCATCACCACGTACCGCCCCGAGTCGCTCTGGCCCTTGAGCACGGCCACGACGTCCACCACCTGCGTGGGCCGGGGGACGCGGGGGCGGGGCGGGACGATGTCGGCGACATAGGAGACTTCGAGACACCCGCCGCACGCCGCGGAGATCGAGTCGAACTGGGCCTTGATCCACCGGCGGGCGGCACCGATGCCGATGGCGGGCGAGAGCGTGTCGGAGAGCGTGTTCCGGGTGTGGAAGGCGACCAGGGTCCGGATGGTGCGCTCGATGTTCTTCGGCACGCCCGCCGCGGCGATCTCCGCGACGCGCGCGTCGTGCGCCGCGGGGGCTTGGGCGACGGAAAGAACGGGAAGGGCGAGCGCGATGAGCGTAACGATCGGGTGACGTGACGGACGCACGGAGTGGCTCCCGGAGGTGATGGCTTGAAAAAAGGGAGGGGCCAGGAGCCCCTCCCACACGGCGAAGTGTGACGGCAATTCTATGGTGCAGTCGAATTTCCGGGCCCGCAAGAGTGGTATGCCCGTGCTCATGTCCGGAGTCTGTTGCGTGCCCGATACACGGGTGACCTGTCTCACGGGTTTCGAGGTCGGGCGTTTGTGATCCCCGTCGCTTGAACTCTCGGCGGCCGCGTGATTACCGTGTGCTCACTTCGATTCGAGGTGGGTATGCTCGCGTCCTTCCAGCAGTCCCTGCCGGAGCAGTGGCGGGAGACGTTGCAGTTTGTCGCCTCCGGGTTCACGTGGATCATCGACTGGCAGCGCGTCGTCCTGGGCTTCGCCGTCACGGGCGACAGCGTCGGGATCGCCGTGCTCAAGGCGATCGTGATGCTGCTCCCGGCCGCGCTGCTCGTGGCCGCGGTGTGGTGCACCATGGCGTCCCTGTACACGCTCCCGTTCCGCTCGGGCCGCGGAGGGTTCCTCACAGCGCTGCTGCTCTCCTGGTGGGATGCGGGAAGAATGATCTGGTTTTACTGGGCCGGCCTCTTGCGCTTTCTGGTCGTGCTCCTGGGGTGGATCTGGGGGCTCCTGAAGCTGGCGGGCTCGCTCTTCGTCGGCCTCGTGAAGTTCCTGTTCACCCGGCCGCTGGCGCTCCTGGACTGGGCCACGCGGCAGTATTTCCAGCCTGGCGTACCCTGGATCGCGTTTGTGATCATCCTGTTCTGGTCGGCCCTCGAGGCCACGATCTTCACCTTCACGCTCCGGCCCACGCTCACCGAGGTGCTGGCCGATCTCACCGGATCTCAGCTGTCGGGCCTGGCGGTGACGCTCATTCTGTGGCCGTTCCTGTTCATCCTGATCTCGGGGAGCTTCGCGGCCATTCAGGCATTGGCCGAGGCCGTGCGGGCGCGTAAGACCTCGCAGATCGTGTCGATGGTGCTGGTCGAGGCCTTCGTGATGTTCTTCGAAGTGATGTTCCTCTACCGCGAGCTGATCGACGCCATCACGCCGTGGATCGCGCAGCAGACCGGCTTCCAGCTGGGCTTCTTCTCCACCCTGGCGCTGGCCTCGTTCGGTTGGGTGGGCGTGCGGGCCATGACCTGGTTCCTCTTCGGACGCTTCGGCACGCCGGCCCTCCTCGGCATTCTGGGCCGGCAGAGCATGGCGGGCACCCAGGGTACGGTGACCCAGACCCCGGCGCTCCAGCCCGACTTCTGGAAGGCCCCGATTGCGGCGCTCAAGGCCGAGACCGAGTGGTTCCGGAAGGAAGCGCGCGAGGTGTTCGAGCTGATTTCGCTGCCCGTTTTGCAGATCCTGGCTGCCGCGCTCAACTTCGCGGTGGTCGTGATTCTCGGGAAGCCGGTGTTCGTCCTGCCGTTCCGGAATCTCGAGCAGGTTCTGGCCAGCACGCCCCTGCTCAGTGGAGGCGGCGCGGCGGCCAAGCACCCGGCGTCGGGGGCGGCGTGAGCCCCCGGCGGCTGGCGGCAGCTCTGGGGGCCCTCTTCCTCGCCGCCTGCAGTGGGGGCGACCAGGAAGCCCGCCCGGCGGCGTCGACCCTGGTGATCGGGATCGACGTGAGCGGCTCGTTCCGGGACTCCAAGCTGTACGACGACGCGGTGGATTTCGCATCGCAGTACATCGCGGCCCATCTCGCGGGTGTGGGGGACCTCCACACGCCCACGGCGCTGTTCGTAGGCTCGATCGGCGGTTCCCGCGCGGGGGAGCCCAAGGCGTTCCACCCGATCAACGATTTCCAGGGACTCTCACCCGAGCAGATCGCGGCGAACATCCGGACCTGGTTCCCGCCCACCGACGAGTGGACCGACTTCAACGCGTTCTTCGTCCGGGTGGCGGGGCTGGTGAAAGAGCGGGGACTCATCCTCGCGCCCCTGAACGTGGTCGTGCTCTCGGACGGCGTGCCCGACCTGCCGCCGGGCACCCATCTGGCGAAGGGCCAGACGCCGTACCAGCGGATCGACCTCCAGCCCCTCGAGTATCTCTCGCGGAGCGTGACGGTCCGGCTGCTCTACGCGAGTCCGACGGTCGGGGATGAGTGGAAACGCCAGGTCAAGCGCAAGCGGGTGCGGCTCTGGGCCGAGGAGGCGCAGGTGATGACCGGGTGGCATGCGCAGTTCAAGCCCGGTCTCCCGCTTGCGCAGCAGGCGGACTTTTTGAAGTGGGTCCGTGACAACGTGGACTTCCGGGTGCGCGCGGGGAATCTCTTCTAGCCACGGCGCGGGCGGGGGGTAGCTTCGGGCATGCCCGAGCGTTCCCTCGCCCGCGTTCTCCGTTTCAAAGATCTCGTTCTCATCGTCATCGGCACCGTCATCGGCTCCGGGATCTTTCTCGTGCCGGGAAACGTGATCCGCGCGTCGGGCGGCTTCGTCGGCGCGGCGCTGCTCGTCTGGCTCGTCGGCGGCGTCCTCTCGCTCCTCGGCGCCATGACCTACGGCGAGCTGGGCGCGATGAACCCGGGAGCGGGGGGGCTCTACACCTATCTCCGCGACGCCTTCGGTCCCCTGGTGGCCTTCCTCTACGGGTGGACCGCATTCTTCGTCATCGCGTCGGGGTCGGTGGCCACGCTCGCGCTCGCCGGGAGCTCCTACGTCTCTCAGTTCGTCTCGCTGCCCCCCTGGGGCGCCAAGGCGTTCGCTCTCCTGCTTGTTGCGCTGGTCGCCGTAATCAACGTCCGGGGCACCCGCGGAAGCGCGGACGTCCAGAACTGGAGCACCGGGATCAAGGTCCTGGCGCTGCTCGTCATCAGCGCGGGTCTCCTGGCGAGCGGTCACGGATTCTCAGGCTCTGCCCCCTTCTGGCCGGCGCAATGGAGCGGGGCCCTGGTTTCGGGGATGGGCGTCGGAATGATCGGCGTCCTCTGGGCCTACGAAGGTTGGCAGTACGCGACCTTCTCGGCGGGTGAGACGGTCGATCCCCAGCGGGTTTTTCCCCGGGCTATCGGACTCGGGACGGCGGCGCTGATCGGGATCTATCTCTTCGCCAACGTCGGCTACGTGGCCGCGCTGGGGCCGGCCGGCGTGGCGGCGTCGAATCGCGTGGCGGCGGAGGCGGTGGGGCAGGTGGCGGGCCCGCTCGCCGCCAGGCTCGTGGCGGCGGCGATTCTCGTCTCAGTCTTTTCGGCCATGAATGGACTGACCATCACGGCGCCGCGGATGTATTACGCCATGGCCGGTGACGGCCTCCTCTTCAAATCGCTCGCCCGCGTGCACCCGCGCTTCGGGACGCCAGCGGCGGCGGTCGTGGTCGGAAGCGCCTGGGCCATGCTTCTGGCGTTGTGGGGGACGTTCGAGTCCCTGCTCACGTACGTGGTGTTCGTGGGTTGGATCTTCTATGGGCTGGGAGCTGCCTGTGTGCTCGTGCAAAGGCGCCGGCAGCCCCTAAAGGACTCCCTGACGGTCGCGGGAACCGTTCGTCCCTATCGGGTGCCGGCCTATCCGTGGACGCCGCTCATCTTCGTTGTGGCGGCGTTCGGTTTGGTGGTCAACACCATCGTGACTCAGCTGGGAAGGTCGGCGCTGGGAATCGGGGGCGTACTGCTGGGGGTGCCGGTGTACCTCGCGTGGAGGAAGTGGGGCGGTGGTGCCCGCCGGCGCGAGTTAGACTCGCGGCTCGGCATCGGCCGCTAAGAGCGGCGCTCCCATTTAAGGCCCGTCTCACGGGCGGACGCCGAGCCGCGGCTGTCAGCCGCGCCGGCCACCCGGGACCCACCCTCCCACTTGCGCACCGCCCAAACTGAGCAGTACCTCTAGTCGATGGACACGCTCTTCCTCGACCTCCGTTACGCGCTCCGCTCGTTGAAGCGGAGCCCCGGTTTCGCCGCTCTCGCGATCCTCACCCTCGGACTCGGCATAGGAGCGGCGACCGCAGGGTTCAGTCTGCTGAATCGCCTGCTCCTGGAACCCCTTCCCGGAGTCCGTGAATCGGATCGACTGGCTTTCGTAACCTTCATGCAGCCTGTCACGGCGTCATTCGCACCCCCGGGATCGTTCACGCCGGCGAGCCCCCGACCCGATCAGCGGGCGCAGGTCGTTCGGGCGTCACCCGCCGTCGTCGATTTGGCGGGGTGGCAGGGTCCGCAGTCGATGAATGTCGGGGCGCCCGGGGACCTGGCGGCCCGCACGCAGGGCGCCTTTGTGAGCGGGAACTACCTCCAGCTGCTGGGCGTCGACGCGCAGCGAGGGAGGGTCCTGCTTCCCGCCGACGACCCCGAACCGGTCGGTATTCGAGTGGCCGTGATTAGCGACCACTTGTGGAGCGAGTTGTACGGACGGCGGGCGGAGATCCTGGGGTCGACGATCGTCATCAACGCTCTGCCCTTCACGCTCGTGGGAGTCACGGCACCAGGCTTTCGGGGCCCCGACCGGCTCTGGCCGACAGACATCTGGGTCCCCGGCAACACGTACTGGGACCTTCAGCATTTCCCTATCCACGGACATCCTCCGCTCGAGATCGGGTACTACCGCAATGTGACCCGGCTTCGTCCCGGAGCTTCGTTCGAACTGGCCAGGGCCCAGCTCGAAGGAGCGGTGCGGGTTTTGGCCGTGACCGACACGGAGCACTTCACCCCCAAGGTTATGGCTACTCTGGTCCCGGGAGTGGGCATGGAGCGGGGAGGGGAGGCCGTCCGTCACCAGCTATGGCTGATCCTGGCCGTCGCGGGACTTGTCTTGTTCGTCGCCTGCGCCAACATCGCGAACCTG
>DATMOQ010000339.1:0-3801 GCA_035568195.1 Gemmatimonadales bacterium | reverse complement strand
CACCCAGGGCGACCCGGTCACCCAGAATCGCAGGGGCCAGCTAACCGCCCGGGAAATGCCGATGCGGGGGCCCACCGATACCTTCACCCGTCTCAGCGCAGGGTCCCGCAGGATCCGCAGTGCGCCGCGCGATAGCGGGGCGCCATCCAGACGCCCCGTTACCCCGAGCGCCTGGCAGAGCATGGCTGGGCCGGCGCACAGGCGCCGGTCGGCCACCCCCACCCCGCCCCGTCGACGGCGCATGAGCTCGAGGCCGGCTACCGGCTCGAGGGCGCGGAGCAGGACGGCTGCCGGAAAGCCCTCACGGCGTGTGACCGCGTTCAGGCACCAGTGCATGCCGTACGTGAAGTACACATAGGCAATGCCGGGAGGACCGTAGAGAGACTCGACCATCGGCGTCCGGCGCCCCTTCCAGGCGTGACAGGCGGGGTCGTCGGGGCCGATGTAGGCCTCCGTCTCCACGATGCGGCCCACGGTGCGCCGCCCCCCCACATCCGACACCAGGAAGTGCCCCAAAAGCCTACGCGCGACCAACTGTGTCGGCCGCGCGTAGAAAGCACTGGGGAAGGGCCGCCCCGTCAGGCGTTGCCTCCGCCCGTCAGCCCCCGCTTCACCCGGGTCCAGAACGAGTCCCCGGACGCATCGGGCTCGGGCGCACGCTTGGGCGCCGGAGGAGGCGGCGGAGGCGGAGGCGACGCGGGCGCCAGGCCCGCGGACTCCATGCGGACCGGCTCGCCGGCGTACCGATCACGACGCTCCTCACCTCCCCGACCCCGTCCCCTCCCACCTCGACGGCTCCGCCCGCCACGCTCGCCACGCTCGCCGCGCTCGGGGCGTTCGGTACGCTCACCGCGCTCGGGGCGCTCGCCTGAGGCCTCGGCCGGCTCGCCGCTGCGCGGCGTACCGCGACCCCCGCGGCCGCGGCCACCGCGCGGGCGGTCTCCCCGCTCGCGCCGCTCACCACTCCCTCCCGCGGCCGGCTCGCCAACCTCGGCGCCACGCGGAGCGGCAGGCGCCGCTGGGCGGTGACCGGCGTCCGTTTCGACCACCCCGACGCGCGGCGCGCTGGGCGCCGGACGGGGACCACCCTTCGAACCCCGACGGAACCGCGCGCTGCGGGCCAGGGGTGTGACGCCCGCACCGGACGTGGAGTACGGCGGAGGTGGCGCCGAGCTCTGGGGCATCGGCGGCTCGTCCTCCAGGTCATGGGAGTCGTGCGACACCGCCGCCGTCGCCGCGCGCGGAACCTCGGGCTCGGCGGCAGGTTCGGCAGGGTCCCGGGCCGGTTCGGTGGTCTCTTCGTCGCGCGACTGCCCCAGCGCCTGCTTCAGCAGGCCAAAGGCATCTCCCACCAGGGAGCCCCGTCGCGGTTCGCGCGCCGGGGGCGCCTCAGGCTCCGCCTCGGGGAAGGTCCCCGGCTGGGCCGCGGGTGCCGACGCGTTGCCGCCGAGCGCGATCTCGAACTGGCCGTTGTCGCGCCGGGTGAGGCCGATGAGGCCTTTGCGCGCAGCCTCCTGGACGAACTTGGTGAAGCGCGAGTACCCGGCGTCCTTTTCGTCGAACGCGGGGTCGATCTCCTGCATCACCTGCTTCAGGCGGTCGGAGCGCATCACGTCGTTGTGGGCGGTCATCTGCTTGACCGCTTCGACCACGAGCTGCCAGACGTCCCAGCGCTCGTGGACCACGTCGCTCTGCTTCTGGAATCCGGCCAGCTCGTTGTAGGAGTAGTACTCGTCGCAGTTCTGGATCAAGAGGTCGCTGGACGACTCCCGGATCCCGACTCCGATGACGTACTTCCCGTATTCCTTGAGCTTGAGCACCAGCGACGAGAAGTCGCTGTCCCCGGACAGCAGGATGAAGGTCCCGATCTCGGGCCGGATGAACACCAGCTCCAGCGCGTCGATGGCGAGCCGGATGTCGGTGGCGTTCTTCTTGTTCGAGCCGTAGGCCGGGGCGAAGATCAGGTCGATCGAGGATTCGGAGAGCGGAACGATGTACTGCGGATAGCGGCGCCAGTCTGCGTAGGCGCGTTGGACCGCCACCTTCCCTCTGATGATTTCCGACTGGAGCAGGCGCCGGAGCTCGCTCTGGAGGTCCGACCGGATGCCCATGGTCACATTGTCGAAATCGATGAGGAGTGCGGCGTTGGGGGCGTGGGCGGGCGGTTCCTTGTGAACCGGCCGAGCCAGGTGTGCGTGAGGCTGTTGCATCAATTGTCCTTATGTGGAGCCGTGGGGCTCCCTGGTGCCCGCTTCTCTGTCTTGTGAGGGCAGGGACGCGAAGTTCGCGTGTGCGGCGGGCGAGAGTGCGCGGTGGTCTAGGAGGGGCCCTCTAGGGGACCCCGGGCGCGTCAGGCGCGCCGGAAGGGGAAGCGGGGACGCGCATTTGCGCGAGGCCCGTCATACCCTGGTTCAGGCGGGCGAGCGACGCCACCACGCTTCGGTTGCCGTCCGCCGGAACGTGTTAATTATAAATGAGTTGGGCAGATTGGACTAGTCCCCTAACACCTTGATGATTACACGCTTTTTCCGCTGCCCGTCCCACTCCCCGTAGAACACCCGCTGCCAGGGGCCCAGATCGAGCTTCCCCGCGGTAATCGGCACGATCACCTCGTGCCCCACCGTGAGGGATCGCAGATGCGCCGCCGCGTTGTCCTCACCCGTCTCATTGTGCCGATACCGGGCCGGGTCCCAGGGCGCGATGGTGCCCTCCAGCCACGCGAGGATGTCGTGCCACAGCCCCGACTCATGGTCGTTCACGAATACCGACGCCGAGATATGCATCGCCGAAACGAGCGTCATCCCCTCCTGGACGCCGGAGGCGGTCACCTGGGCCGCCACCGTGTCGGTGATATCGATGATCTCCTGGCGCTGCTTCGTGTTGAACCAGAGGTAGTGGGTATGGCTGCGCACCGGGCCTCCCTGTGTCGAATTGTCGCACCCCAGCCGATTCCATAGATTGCTTCACCAATATGCCACTCCCCTTCCGCCGCCGGATCTTCGTGATCCTCGTGGCGATGACGGCCATCCCCACCGGGCTCGCGGTGTTCGGACTGGTCCTGTCGGTCCGCGCCGCGGGACCGATGGCGGGAGCCCGGGCGTCCCTGGAAGAGGTGGCCAGCTCCGCGCGCACCATGCTCAAGACCGTCGACACCACCCGGCTCTCCAACCGGGAACGACGCGCGATGGATCAGCACCTGGACCAGATCTCCTCTTCGCTCACCCTGGCGCAGCGCGCGCAGACCCTCCGCGACTACTCCACCGCGGGATTCGCCGCGGTGATCATCGTGCTCGGCGTGATGGTGCTGTTCCTGGCGGTGCGTGTGGCCGGGCACCTGTCGCGCCAGCTGTCCCGGCCCATCGACGAGCTGGTGGGGTGGACCCGGCTCATCCGCCGCCGGGAGCCGCTGCCCGGCGGTCCGCCTCCGCGCGGCGCGCCCGAGTTTGAAGCCCTGCGTCAGGCGGTGCGGGAGCTGGCGGCGGCGCTGGAGACCGCGCGTGACCGCGAGCTCGAGTCCGAGCGCCTCCGGGCCTTTCGCGAAGTGGCCCGCCGCGTCGCGCACGAGATCAAGAATCCGCTCACCTCGATGCGCATCGCGGTCGATCAGCTCGAGCGCTCGCTCGCCGATCCCGCCGGGGCCGCCAACGGACGCACCGCGACGGCGGTCGAGGTGATGGGCGCCGAGACCAACCGGCTGGAGCGCATCGCGCGCGAGTTCGCAGATTTTGGCCGCCTGCCGGAGGGCCCGCGCAGCGACGTGGATCTGGTCGAGCTCCTCCAGGAGCTGGGCCAGACCGGGGT
>DATMOQ010000338.1:0-2858 GCA_035568195.1 Gemmatimonadales bacterium | reverse complement strand
CGAAAAGTTTTCGCCCACGATGACGAGCCCCAGAGCGACCACCTGCCCCAAGTGCGGGAAGCGCGCCAAGCGGCTCATCTCGGGGGGCGTGGGCCTGGTATTCAAGGGCTCGGGCTTTTACATCACGGACTACAAGCGGGCAGGCGAGAAGAAGGAGACGGCGGCGGAACCCAAGGCTGAATCCAAGGCTGACGCCAAGCCGGCGGCTGACGCGAAGCCGGCCAAGACCAAGACCCCCTCGACCGACAAGTGAAGGCTCCGGACCAGATCCGCGCGGCGTTGAGCGAGGCCGCGCGCCGGCTCGGCGCGCCCAACGCGGAGATCGTCCTGGAACGGCCCAAGGACCCCGGTCACGGGGACTTGGCCACGAACCTGGCATTGACTCTCGCCAAGACCCTCAAGGCCAAGCCGCGCGACGCGGCCCAGCGGCTGCTGGAGTCGCTCGATCTGCCCGCCGGCGTGGTACGGAAGACGGAGATCGCGGGCCCGGGGTTCATCAACTTCTTTCTCGCCGAACAGGCGCTCACCGCGGTCATCCCGGCGGTGTTGGCTGGCGCCGCCGCCTACGGACGCAGCACCGGCGGAGCGCAGGCCCCCGTCAACGTCGAGTTTGTGTCGGCCAATCCGACCGGCCCTCTCCATGTGGGGCATGGACGCCAGGCGGCGCTCGGTGACGTGATCGCCGAGCTGCTCAACTGGACCGGGTGGAAGGTGAGCCGGGAGTTCTACTACAACGACGCCGGGGGCCAGATCGAACGGCTGACGGCGAGCGTGCTCGCGCGCCTCAAGGGCCAGGCACCTCCGGAGGACGGATACCACGGCGACTATATCCGTGAAGTCGCCGAGGCGTACGGCTCACGAGCTCGTCCCTCGGGGCTCCCGGCTCCCGACGAGGTCCGCCGGTTTGCCGTGGAGTATCTCCGGAAGGAGCAGGACGGCGATCTCCAGGCGTTCGGCGTCACGTTCGATACCTATTTCCTCGAGTCGTCGCTCTACGGCCGGGGGCAGGTGGACGAGACGCTCAAACAGCTGCAGGCGGCGGGGCATACCTACCGCCAGGACGGCGCGCTCTGGCTCAAGACCACCGACTTCGGCGACGACAAAGACCGGGTGCTGGTGCGGAGCGCGGAGAAGGGCGGGGAGCCGACGTACTTCGTGCCGGACGTCGCCTATCACGTCGACAAGTGGAAACGGGGCTATCATCGGGCCATCAACATTCAGGGCGCGGACCATCACAGCACGGTGACCCGGGTCCGGGTGGGCTTGCAGGCGCTCGACATGGGCATCCCGAAGGTCTACCCCGAGTACGTACTGCATCAGATGGTGACGGTGATGAAGGGCGGGGAGGAGCTCAAGGTGTCGAAGCGCGCAGGATCGTACGTGACTCTGCGCGACCTCCTGGATGAAGTGGGACGGGATGCGGTCCGTTATTTCTTCCTGATGCGGAAGAGCGACTCGCACTTCGTGTTCGACGTCGATCTGGCCAAGCGTCAGACCGAGGAGAATCCCGTTTACTACGTGCAGATGGCGCACGCCCGGATAAGCGGCATCTTCCGCGTCGCGGGTCGTGAGCCGGAGCGCGTGACGCCGGACGGTGTCGACCTGACGGTGCTCACGCAGCCGGACGAAGTCGAGCTGCTGAAGGATCTGGCGGAGTTTCCGGTGGTGGTGCAGGGCGCCGCGGAAGCCCTCGAGCCCCATCGCATTCCGGCGTACCTCGAAGGCCTGGCCCGCGCCTCCCACGCCTGGTATCACAAGTACCGGGTCCTGGGCGAGCCCGAAGAGGCCGCGCGCCTCGCCCTGGCCCGCGCGGTGCGTCAGGTCCTGGCCAACGGACTCCGCCTCTTGGGGATCACGGCCCCGGATCGGATGTGAGATGAGTCTCCTGGTGGTGGGATCCATCGCGCTCGACTCGGTCCAGACGCCGTTCGGCGACACGGCCGACGCGCCCGGAGGCTCGGCGGTGTTCTTCGCCGCCGCCGCCGCGATCCTGCATCCGGTGCAGGTGGTGGGGGTGATCGGCTCGGACTACCCCCTGGGCGTCCTCCAGAGCCTCACGGCGCGCGGCGCGGATCTCGCCGGCGTCGAACAGGTGAAGGGCGAGTCGTTCCGCTGGAAGGGCAAGTACTCCTACGACCTGTCGGGCCGGGAGACGCTCGAGACCCGTCTGGGCGTCTTCGCCGACTTCCGCCCCAAGATTCCGGAGAAGTTCCGGGCCGCCCGGTACGTGTTCCTGGGCAACATCGATCCCGGTCTCCAGCTGAACGTGCTCGATCAGGTACGCGAGCCGGCGCTGGTGGCCTGCGACACGATGAACTACTGGATCCAATCCCGGCGCGAGGTGCTGCTCCAGGTATTGCGTCACGTGGACCTGGTGATGGTGAACGACTCGGAGGCGCGTGAGCTGTCCGGCGACTGGAACGTCTACCGCGCCGCCCGGTGGATTCTCGACCACGGCCCGCGCCACTGCGTGATCAAGCAGGGGGAGCACGGCGCCCTCCTGGTGGGCGCCGACGAGACCTTCAAAGTGCCGGCCTATCCGCTCCAGCAGGTGTTCGATCCGACCGGCGCCGGGGACGCGTTCGCGGGCGGGTTCATGGCGCACCTGGCGGCCACCGGGGATCATTCGCGGGAGAACTTGCGGCGGGCGATGGTGTTCGGTGCCGCGATGGGTTCCTTCGCGGTCGAGGCGTTCGGCGTGCAGGGGCTGGACGCGGTGACGCCGGCGGACGTGCGGGCCCGGGCGCGGGGATTTCAGGAGCTGGTGCGGTTCGATCTCGGGGAGATCAAAGCGTGACCGATCGATACGGCGCCGCGGGGGTCCGGCTCGACGTCGCGGAGGAGGCCAAGCGCCGCCT
>DATMOQ010000337.1:0-16274 GCA_035568195.1 Gemmatimonadales bacterium | reverse complement strand
CACCTGGCGCTTGACGTGGTGCGCGATTTCTGGGGCCTGCTGTGAGGAGGTCGGGCTGGACGGGGCCGACGGCGCGGCTAGGTTTCGTCAAGCACACCAATGCCTGACACCACGTTCCCAGACGAATGGCTGGCGACCTCCCTCGAGGGGGTCATCACGCCCGAGCTGCTGGAAGAGCTCCGGGCCAAGGCCGAGCCGAACCGCACCCTGTGGGAGACCATCGTCTCCCGGCGCATCGCCACCGACGACGGGATCCTCGAAAAGCTCTGCACGCGCTACCGCATGAAGATCGCGGATGTGTCCGCGGTGGACCCCAAGGTCAAGGACACGCTGCCGGAGCAGCTGGTCCGCCGGTACCGGGTTCTGCCGGTCCGCGTCACCGACTCCTTCTGCGAAGTCGCCACCGCCAATCCGTTCGATCTCGACGCCGAAAAGTCCCTCGCGTTCGCCACCGGGCGCGAGGTCCGGATGCTCCTGCTCTCGCCGGCCAAGATCGCCGAGAAGCTCGACGAGATGTACCGGCCCGACAAGACGCTCGACCGGCTGCTCGAGAACATGGAGGACTCCAACGACCTGATTCACCTGGCCGAAGAGGCCCCCGACGAGCTGGGCGCCAGCGAAGAGGAGGCGAGCCAGCGGCCGGTGGTGAAGCTGGTGGACCTGATCATCTCCGAGGGGATCCTTTCCCGGGCGTCCGACATCCACATCGAGCCGGAAGAAGGGGGCGTCGCGGTCCGGTACCGGATCGACGGCGTGCTGCGGCAACAGATGAAGATTCCCCGCGCCGCCGGGCTCCCGCTCATCTCCCGCATCAAGATCATGTCGTCGCTCGATATCGCCGACCGGCTCCGCCCGCAGGACGGCCGGGCCCGGGTGGCGGTGAACGGTCAGCCCATCGACCTCCGCGTCTCCACGCTGCCCGCCGCCCTGGGCGAGAAGGTGGTGGTCCGGATCCTGGATTCGCGGGTCACCGTCAAGTCGCTCGACATGCTGGGCCTGATCCCGGGCGAGGCGGAGGCGATCACGCGGCTGCTGGAGAATCACGAAGGCATCATCCTGGTCACCGGACCCACCGGCTCGGGGAAGACCACCACGCTCTATTCGATGATCCGCCAGATCCAGAGCGAAGGCGTGAACATCGTGACGGTGGAAGACCCGGTGGAGTACCGGATGGCCGGCATCGTGCAGGTTCAGGTGCAGGAGAAAGCGGGACTGACGTTCGCGTCCGCACTCCGGTCCATCCTCCGCCAGGACCCGAACGTGGTCCTGGTGGGCGAGATCCGGGACAAGGAAACCGCGCAGATCGCGGTTCAGGCCTCCCTGACGGGGCACCTGGTCCTCTCCACGCTCCACACCAACGACGCCCCGAACGCGGTCACCCGCCTCGTGGACATCGGGGTGGAGGCCTACAAGATCGCGGCGGCCCTGCGGGGCGTGGTGGCGCAGCGGCTGATGCGGAAGCTGTGTACCACGTGCAAGGAAGTGTGGATGGAGGCGCCTCCGGATCGACTCAAGAAGTGGATCCCGGTGGGTACGCCCCTGTATCGCGCCGCCGGATGCCCCGACTGCGCCATGACGGGATACCGGGGCCGGTTCTCCATCATCGAAGTGCTTCAGGTCGGCCCGGAAATGGAACGCCGGATCGCGGGCGGCCAGACCGCCGACAAGCTGGCCGAAGCGGCCAAGCGCCTGGGCATGAAGACGCTGTGGGAATCGGGGCTGGCCCACGTCCTGAAGGGCGAAACCACCATCGAGGAGCTCCTCCGGGTGGTGGAAGTCCCCTCCGAGGACGCGGCCGGCGCCGAGGCCGCGGCTGCGGCGCCGGCCGGGTCCGGTATCGGGCGACCCTCGCCGGCCGCGGGCACGGCGGCGGTGCTGGAGCGGCCGGAGCGCTCCACCGACCATTTCGAGCTCCTCGAGGAGCCCGCGCCTCCCGGGCGGCTGACCGGCACGCACGGCGCGGCGCCCCTCAAGGTCCTGCTGGTGGACGACGAGGACTCGCTCCGCAAAGTGATGAAGGACCTCCTGGAGCGCGACGGCTACAACGTGACCGAGGCGCGGGACGGCGTGCAGGCCCTGGACCAGGTGGACCGGGTGGGTCCCGACATCATCGTGCTCGATCTCAACCTCCCCGGCCTCGACGGGTACGGCGTGCTGTCCCACCTGCGCTCGCGGCCCGCCACCGCCGGCATCCCAGTGATCGTGCTCACCGCCAAGGGGGACGAGGACAACGAAGTGCGCGTGTTCGAGCTGGGCGCCGACGACTTCCTCACCAAACCGTTCCGGGCCCGCGCCCTCTCGGCCCGGCTCGAAGCCGTGCTGGGCCGCCGCCGCCACTAGGACACGGATGACCGATATCCGGGTGATGTTCGTCGATACGTTCGTCGTGCGGGGCGCGGGGGAGCGGCTCCAGATCCTGGCGCTCCGCCGGGCGCCCGGCGCCAAACGTGCCGGCACCTGGGAAGTGGTGCATGGGACCATCGAGCCGGGAGAAACGCCGGTCCAGGCGTCGCGTCGCGAGCTGGCGGAAGAGACCGGCCTCGTGCCGGTCGCGTTCTACAACCTCTCGCGCACCGAAGCGTTCTATCAGCACGACCGCGACGTCCTCGCGGTGATCCCGGTGTTCGTGGCGTTCGTCGGGAGCGACGCGACCGCGAGGCTGTCCGAGGAACATGACGCGTACGAATGGCTCGCTCCCGCCGACGCCCGCGGACGCCTGGCCTGGCCCCGGGAGCGCAGAGCACTGGATGACGTTTTGTCAATGGTGGGGGGTGGGAGCGCAGGCTTGCTGGACGGCGTTCTTCGCGTAAGCTAGCGGGAGTTCGTATGAACCCGTTCTATCACCGCATCTACCGCGTCGTGCGCCACATTCCCAAGGGACGGGTGGCGACGTACGGCGTCGTCGCCCGGCTGGCTGGACGCCCGGGCGCGGCGCGCCAGGTCGGGTGGGCACTTTCGGCGCTTCCCGAGGATTCGGACGTACCGTGGTGGCGGGTGATCAACGCGGCGGGGCGGATCTCACTGTCCGGCGCCGATCACGGTGCTGTGGTCCAGCGGGCGCTGCTGCTCCGGGAAGGCGTGAAGTTCGCGCCGGGAGGAGCCGTCAACCTCTCGATCTTCGGCTGGCCCGCCGAGGCCTACGACTCGGTGGCCGCCCACACCCGCGCGGCTTCGTCCCGGAGATCGCGCAGGTTGAAGGGCTTGCGGACGTAGCGCAGCCCCAGACGCGCCAGCGTCTCGTCGGTGGCGGGCCGGACATCCCCCGTCGCCACCAGCGTCCGGTTCTTCAAGTGCGGTAGCCGCTCGGCCAGCTCCTCCACCAGCAGTTTCCCCGTCGCCGACGACCGTCCATCCGCGATGATCAAGTCGAAGGGCCGGGTCGCGGCCAACTCCAGCGCGTGCTCGCCGTTCCGCGCCACTTCCACCGCGTGTCCCTCCCGTCCGAACAGCGCCTGCACCATCCGGCGCACCGCCTGGTCGTCGTCCACCAGCAGGATGGAGCGCGCGGGCCGGGGGGGGGCGTTCTTGGAGGCGCGGGACGGCCGCGTCGAGGGCGCCGGTGTGCGGTGGAGGCTCAGGCGCGCCGGGGCTTCAGCGGGCGCGGGCGGGAACTCGACGTGGAAGGTGGCGCCTCCCCCCTCCGGCGGGGGCTCCACCGAGATTTTCCCTCCGTGAGCTTCGACGATCGAATAGCTGATCGACAGTCCCAGCCCCGTGCCCTGGCCCGGTTCCTTGGTGGTGAAGAAGGGCGTGAAGAGCTGCCGCGCCACCTCGTCCGAGATCCCCGGACCGGAGTCCTGGACGCGCAGGTGCACCCGCCCGTCGAACCAGGTGCTGGCGCGGACGATGCGGGGACGGTCGGGAGGGTTGCCGGCCACGGCCTGCGCCGCGTTGGTGAGGAGGTTCAGCACCACCTGCTGGAGCGCGTGGCGGTCTCCCAGCACGTCCGGCAGGACGGAGGCGAACTCCCGCTCCAGGGTGACGTCCTTGAGCCGCAGATCGTAGCTCATCAGGAGGACGGTGCGCTGCAGGACGTCGGTGAGGTCCACGCGCTCCCGCTCGGCGGGGGCCTTCCGGGCGAAGGTCAGGAGATTTCGCACGATCCGTCCCGCCCGCTCGGCCTGCTCATGGATCACGCGCAGGTGCCCCCGGTCGTTTTCGCCCAGCTCCTTCTGCTCGAGCAGGAACTCGGACAGCCCGGCGATGGACGTCAGCGGGTTGTTGAGCTCGTGGGCCACCCCGGAGACCAGCTGCCCCACGGCGGCCAGCTTTTCGCTCTGGATGAGCTGGGATTCCATGGTTTGCTGCTCGGTCACGTCTTCCACCAGGACCACCAGGTGGGAGACCGTCGACACCGGGGGCATCCGGGCCGCGTTGATACGGACGGCCCGGCCGGCGCGCGACCGCGCCACCAGCGGCACCGGGCGCTCGCCCCGGCGGGCCACCTCCATCAGCTCCTGCAGGGGGGCGGGATTGGCCACGAGGGCCGGGGCCAGCTCGTGTCCCTGCACTTCGGCGATGTCCCGGGCGAGGAGCGCGGCCAGGGCGCGATTGGCCCGGGTGATCCGCCCGCTCTCGTCCACCACCGCCAGGCCCTCCGACATCGCGTCGAAGGCGGTTTCCCACTCTTCCTTGGCGCGCCGCACCAGGTCGAAGAACCGGGCGTTCGCGATGACGACGGCGGTGTGCGTGGCGAGCGTGGAGATGAGCCGCAGGTCCTCGGAAGCGAACTGACCCCCCCGCGGGTCGGCCACCACCAGCGTGCCGACCACCGCTCCGTGCGCGCGCAGGGGCACGGCCGCGGCGGCCTCGGCGTTGATGCCGGCGATCAGGACCACCGACCCGGAGCCGGAATTGCGGACCAGCTCCAGGCGCTCCCGGCCCACCGACCGGACCACCAGGCCGGCGTCGGAGCGCCGGATGGTGGCTCCGCGCTGGGGCGCCAGCGTGCCGTCCGCCGCGGCGACGGTCAGGGAGTCGGTGACCCGCTCACCGGTGAGCGCCACCAGGGCGCCCTTGGCTTCGAGGAACCGCATGGCGTACCGGACCACGTGGTCCACGATGCGGTCGAGCTGCAGCGAGTCGGAGAGGACGTAGGAGAGCTCCTGGAGAGAAAAGAGCTCGGAGAGGCGGCGGTTCAGCTCGTCCGCGATGCGGCGCCGGTCTTCCTCCACCGTCGCCAGGCGCATCCAGAGGTAGACGATGGCCGCGACCAGGGCGGCGACTACCAGGACGCCCAGCGCGAGGGTCAATGCGACGGCGTCTTGGCGGACGCGCGCCCCGCCACGCGGACCCGCTCGAGGTTGAGTTTCTGGACCGCTTTGGTCCAGGAGTCGTTGGTCATGCCTTCGTAGCTCACGGTGAGCGCCTCCCCGAACGCGATGCCGTTCTCGAAGAGGTAAATGGCCGTCGCCTGCTGCCGCGCGTCCAGCTGCTGCCCGCCCCATTGCGGGGACAAGGGCACGATGCCCACGGGGCGGAACAGGCGGCCGCGGCTGATCAGGTTGATGTCCTCGGGGACGAACCGGGCCTGGGACACCATGCCGAAGAAGGTCACCAGCACGAGGCTCGGGTTCCGGACCGCGGCGCGCTGGGCCTGGTCGTCGATCTCCGACTGTCGCTGGCTGATGAGGCGCGTGAGGGACGCGTAGGTGTCGGGCAAGAGGAGCCGCGTGACCGACTCGTCGAGGGGCAGGATCTGAATCTGCAGCGGGCCGGTGGAGAAGCCGACGAGGATGTCGTCCCGCTTCAAGGTGCCGAATCCCACCGGCAGCGTGTCCTGGGCGCGGGTCCGCCGCGGCGTCGCCGTCGCGGCGAAGAGGCCGAGGAGAAGGATCGTTTCGCGTCTCATCCCGCCGCCTTTCCGATCAATGCCGTGATGGCTTCGCGGAGGTCCGCGACGCCGCTCCCGGTCTTGGCGCTCGTGACGAGCAGCTGATCATCGTCGAGCTCCAGGTCCACGGCCAGCTCCGCTTCGCGCTTGGCCCCGGCGTTCCGGGGAAGTTTGTCGCCCTTGGTCAGCGCCGCCAGGGTCCGAACCCCGATGCCCGACAGCAGGTCGCGGATGGCGCGGTCATCCTCGGACAGATCGTGACGGATGTCGAGGAGCCAGATGACGCCCGAGAGGCCCGGCCGGTGGAGCGTCGCTTCAACTAGTACCCGGAAGCCCTCGCGTTCGGTGTGCGAAGCGCGGGCGTAGCCGTAGCCGGGCAGGTCTAAGAGATAGGCGCCCGAGATCTCGAAGACGTTGAGCATCCGCGTCTTCCCGGGCGTCGCCGAGATGCGGGCGAGCTTCCGCCCGGCGACGGCGTTGAGCAGGCTCGATTTTCCCACGTTGGAGCGGCCCAGCAGGGCGATCTCGGGAAGGGGAGGGTCCAGCGGCACATCGGCCCGGGGGAACGAGCCGAGGAAGCGGAAGTCGGTCAGGCTTCTTTCTTCTGGCGGGGACGCTCGGTGACCAGGAGGGGCTGGCGGCCCGCGGTGACGCACTCGGCGGTGATCGCCACCTCGCGCACGTCGTCGCGGCCCGGCAGGTCGAACATGATGTCGGTCATCATCTCTTCGAGGATGGCGCGCAGGCCGCGGGCGCCGGTGCCGCGCTTGATGGCCTTCAGGGCGATGGCCTTCAGGGCGTCCTTCTCGATGGTGAGGCGGACATCCTCGAGCTCGAACAGCTTGGCGTACTGCTTGGTGAGCGCGTTCTTGGGCTCGACCAGAATGCGGACGAGGGATTCCTCGTCCAGCGCGTCCAGCGGCACCGTGACCGGCAGGCGTCCCACCAGCTCGGGGATCAGGCCGTACCGGAGGAGATCGTCGGGCTCGACGTCCACGAACGGATTCTTCTTGCGCTTCTCCGCCTCGCCCTGTGCCACCTCTTCCTTGCTGAACCCGATCTGCCGGCGGCCGGTGCGGGACTCGATGATCTTTTCGAGGCCGTCGAAGGCGCCGCCGCAGATGAAGAGGATGTCCTTGGTGTTGACCTGGATGTACTCCTGCTGCGGATGCTTGCGGCCACCCTGGGGCGGGACCGAGGCCACCGTACCCTCGAGGATCTTGAGCAGGGCCTGCTGCACGCCCTCGCCCGAGACGTCCCGGGTGATGCTCGGGTTCTCCGACTTGCGGGCGATCTTGTCGATCTCGTCGATGTAGACGATCCCGCGTTCGCACTCCGTGACGTTGAAGTCGCCGGCCTGGAGGAGCCGCACCAGGATGTTCTCCACGTCCTCGCCCACGTACCCCGCCTCGGTGAGCGTGGTCGCGTCGGCGATGGTGAAGGGGACGTCCAGGATGCGGGCCAGGGTCTGCGCCAGGAGGGTCTTGCCCACGCCCGTGGGGCCGATCAGGAGGATGTTGCTCTTATCGAGCTCGACGTCCGATTCCCGGCCACCCGAGTGGGAGTTGATGCGCTTGTAGTGATTGTAGACGGCCACGGCGAGGGTCTTCTTGGCCTTCTCCTGCCCGATCACGTACTGGTCCAGCACGTCCTTGATCTCCTGGGGCGTGGGGACCTGCGTGATCGCTTCCGCGACCTCCCGCTCCTCGTCCTCCGCCAGGATCTCATTGCAGAGGGCGATGCACTCGTTGCAGATGTATACCGACGGCCCGGAGATGAACTTCCGGACCGAGTCCTTCGATTTCCCGCAGAAGGAGCAACGGAGGTGCTTGTCGTGGGACATGTCGGCTAGTATGGGAAGTCAGCCCGGTCGGCGCAAGGCCTCAGGGCTTTTTCCCGTTCAAATCCTTGAGTTGCGCGATCACGTTGTCGATCAGCCCGTACTCCTTGGCCTCTTCCGCGGACATGAAGCGGTCGCGGTCCATGTCCTTTTCGATCTGCTCCAGCGGCTTCCGGGTGTGCCGGGCGTACAGCTCATTGAGCTTGCCGCGCAGGTAGATGATCTCGCGAGCCTGGATCTCGATGTCGGCCGCCGTCCCCGACGCGCCCCCCGAGGGCTGGTGCATCATGATCCGCGCGTGGGGCAGGGCAGAGCGCTTACCGGTGGTGCCGGCGGTGAGGAGGAAACTCCCCATCGACGCCGCCATGCCCATGCAGATGGTGTTCACCGGCGCCCGCAGGAACTGCATCGTGTCGTAGATGGCCATGCCCGAAGACACCAGGCCGCCCGGCGAGTTGATGTAGAGATAGATGTCCCGCTCGGGGTTGTCGGCGTCCAGGAACAGGAGCTGGGCGATGATGATGTTCGCCACCGTGTCGTCGATGGCGGTGCCGAGGAAGACGATGCGGTCCATCAGGAGGCGGCTGAAGATATCGTAGGTGCGCTCGCCCCGGCTGGAACGCTCGATGATGTACGGCGGATAAATGGTGCCGACGGTCATGCCTTCTCCACGGTGGACTTCGACAGGAGAAAGGTAAACACCTTCTCCTCGGTGAGGCCCCGCTCCAGATCGCGGAGCCGCTTGGCCTTCTCCAGGGACGCGTACAGCTCCCGCGCGGGCTGCCCCCGCCGGGCCGCCAGCTCTTCGATCTTGGCGTCCAGCTCGGCTTCGGTGGCTGCCAGGTGCTCGGTTTCCACTACGTAGTCGAGGATCAAGTCCCGGCGCACCTGCTGCTCGGCCACCGAACGCATCTCCGCCGCGAACTGTTCCCAGCGGTCTTCCGGGATCCCGTACGCCTGGGCGTAGACCGACAGGGCGCGGTTCACCAGCGGGGCGGGCGCCGCCACCGAGTTGGCGGCCACGATCTGCTCGATCACCGCCCCGCGCACGTTCGCATCCGCCTGCCGCTCGGCCTCCTGCTCGAGATCCGCCCGCACCGCGGTGCGCAGGGCCTCCACTGAATCGAAGTCTCCCACCTCGCGCGCGAACGCGTCGTCGAGCGCGGGCAGCTCCTGCCGCTTCACTTCGGTGAGGGTGATCCGCACCTCGCGCGCCTGGCCCCGCTTGGCCTCTTCGGGGAAATCGGCGGGGAACTTGACCGTCGCGTCCACCGTCTCGCCCGGCACCAGCGTCATCACCCGCTCCTCCACGTCCGGGATCGCGCGGCCCTCACCCAGCACGAATTGATAGGGCTGGGTGTCCTTCACCTCGTCCCCCTCGCGCTGAGCCAGCGTGATGTTGACCAGGTCCTTGGGCTTGGGCTTCTCGCCGGCGAGCGGGATCCACGGCGCCTTCTGGTCGCGCAGGTCGTTGATCTGCGCCTCGACCTGGTCGGCCGAGATTTTCGCTACCGTCCGCTTGAGCGTGAAGCCGCCGAGCCGGCCGAGTTTCAGATCGGGCTTCACCTCGACGTGGAACTCGAAGGTGACCGGCGTGCCCTGCTCCCACTTCAGGTTGTGGATGTGGGGGTCGGCGATGGGCTTGAGCTGTTCCTGGTCCAGCGCCGCTTTCCAGCTTTCCTGGAGGATTTCCTGGAGGGCCTGCTGCCGGATGTCTTCGGCGAACCGCTTCTTCACGACGGCCGGGGGTGCCTTGCCCTTCCGGAAGCCCGGCAGCCGGGCGCGCGACTGGTAGGCGCGGGTGGCCCGCTCCTCCGCGGCCCGGACGTTCTCCTCCGGGACTTTCACCGCCAGGGACGCCGCTCCGGGCTCGGAGCTGGTCTTGGTGATTTCGATGGTCATGAGGAGGTGAAATCTAACTGGGAGGGGGGAGGAGGGAGGGGTCGAAGTCTAGAGAGGGGAAACTCCCACGAGATCGTTGGAATCCCCATTTCTCAGGCTGCGACCCCTCCCCCCTCCCTCCTCCCTCATGCAATTCGCTCCCTCATCTCCGCATCGAAAAACACCATCCCCGCCGGATCCAGATGGATAGTGGCGGTCTCCCCGGTGACCGGGACGGGACCCGCGGCGAGCCGGGCCGTGATCTCGCTCGCGGCGGCCGCCGAGCTGGCGGTGGTGTAGACCAGCACCTCCTGGCCCAGGGGCTCGACCAGGTCCACCCGCGCGGCAATCGCCGGCCCGGAGCCGGACAGGCTCACATGCTCCGGCCGCACCCCCAGCACCACCGCGCGGCCTCCCGAGCCCGCCAGGGGCGTGCGCCACTCCGGCGGCGGCGGGAACGAGAACACGCCGCCGTCGGACACGAAGAGCGAGCCGTCCGGCGTCAGGCGGCCCGGGATCAGGTTCATGGGCGGGCTCCCGATGAATCCCGCCACGAAGGTGTTCCTCGGATGGCGATACACATCAAGCGGCTTCCCGACTTGCTGCACCCGCCCCCCGTGCATCACCACGATCCGATTCCCCAACGTCATCGCCTCGGCTTGATCGTGCGTGACGTAGACCATCGTGGCGCCGAGCTGGCGATGGAGCCGGGCAATCTCCCGGCGCATCTCCACCCGGAGCTTGGCGTCGAGGTTGGAGAGCGGCTCGTCGAACAGGAACACCGCGGGATTGCGGACCAGCGCCCGCCCGAGCGCCACCCGCTGCTGCTCTCCCCCCGACAGCTGCCGGGGCCGGCAGTCCAGCAGGTGCTCGATACGCAGCGTGGACGCGGCGTCCCGCACCCGTGCGTCGATGTCGTCCTTCGGCAACCCCCGGAGCTGCAGGTTGAACGCCATGTTCCGGTAGGCCGTCATGTGCGGGTAGAGCGCGTAGTTCTGAAAGACCATCGCGACGTCGCGGTCCTTCGGCGCCACGTCGTTCATCAGGCGGTCGCCGATGGACAGCTGTCCCGCGCTCACGGGCTCGAGCCCCGCGATCATCCGCAGGGTGGTGCTTTTGCCGCACCCCGAGGGGCCCACCAGGACCACGAACTCGCCGTCCTCGATCCGCAAGTCCAGGCCGTCCACCGCGACGCGGGGCGGGGGGCCTGGGTATATTCTCTGCACGCCGACCAGGGTTACGCTCGCCATGCCCGCCGTCTCCGATGAGTGATCCGACCCGTTTCCCCGAGGACTTCCTCTGGGGTGCCGCGACGTCCGCCTATCAGGTGGAAGGCTCTCCCCTCGCCGACGGCGCCGGCCCCAGCATCTGGCACCGCTTCGCCCACTCCCCCGGACTGACCGCGGGCGGTGAGACCGGGGACGTGGCGTGCGACCACTACCGGCGCTGGGCCGAAGACGTGGCGCTCATGGCCGACCTGGGCCTCAACGCCTACCGGTTCTCCCTGTCCTGGAGCCGCATCCTGCCTGACGGCCGCGGGCGTGTGAACCAGGCGGGGCTCGATTTCTACAGCCGCCTGGTGGACGCCCTCCTGGCGAAGAACATCAAGCCGGTGGTGACGCTCTACCACTGGGATCTCCCCGCTGGGCTGGACGACCGCGGCGGCTGGCTCAATCCCGACATTTCCGATTGGTTCGCGGACTACGCGCGCGTGGCGTTCCGGAAGCTGGGAGACCGCGTCTCGATGTGGGCCACGCTGAACGAGCCCTGGGTGGTGGTGGATGGCGGTTACCTGCACGGCGCGCTGGCGCCGGGGCACCGTAACCTGTTCGAGGCGCCGCGCGTGGCCCACCATCTCCTGGTGTCCCACGGAACTGCGGTGCAGGCGTACCGCGCCGAGGGCCCAAGCGGGCGGGGTAAGATCGGCATCGTGTTGAACATCGAGCCCAAGCACCCGGCCACTCAGGACCCGAAGGATCAGCAGGCGGTGCGCCGCGCTGACGCCTACATGAACCGGCAATATCTCGAGCCGGTGCTGGGCCGCCCTTACCCGGCGGAGCTCCAGGAGATCTATGGCCCCGCGTGGGACGAGAGCTTCCAGAACGAGATCCCGCGCATCGCGCAGCCCATCGACTTCCTGGGGATCAACTACTACACGCGAGGGCTCACGCGCGACGATCCGGCTGCTCTTCCGGTCCGGACCTCTCCCGTGAAAGTGCCCGGCGCGGTGTACACGGAGACCGGCTGGGAGGTGTACCCGAAAGGCCTCACCGAGACCCTGCTGTGGGTCAAAGAGCGGGCGGGCGCGCTTCCTTTGTACGTCACCGAGAATGGCGCCGCCTTCCCCGATCCTCCCCATCTCGCCGACGGCCGGCTGGACGACGCGCCTCGGGTGGACTACTACCGCGGGCACCTGCGCGCCGCCCTCGAGGCCCGCCGTCAGGGCGTGGACCTGCGCGGATACTTCGCGTGGTCGCTGCTCGACAACTTCGAATGGAGCCTGGGGTACGCCAAGCGCTTCGGCATCGTGCACGTGGACTTCAGCACCCAGCGGCGCACGCTCAAAGCGAGTGCGCGGCTCTATCGCGACGTGATCAAGTCCCGGGGCGGTGTGCTCGCAGGCTGATCTCACTGCTTCACGCTCCCCGCCGTGATGCCCTCCACGTAGAACCGCTGCAGCGCCACGAAGGCGATCAACACCGGCACCACGGTCACCACCGATCCCGCCAGCATCAGCTCCGTGTCCTGGACGTGCTCGCCCGCGAGCCCCGCCAGGGCCACCGGCAGGGTGTACTTGGCGTCGTCGGTGAGGGCGACGAGAGGCCAGAGGAAGTCATTCCACGTCGAGAGGAACGTGAAGAGGGCCATGGTGGCGAGGATGGGCTTGATCACGGGCAGCACGATGGACCAGTAGATCCGGAACTCGCTCGCGCCATCCATCCGGGCCGCCGAGAGCAAGTCGTCGGGGATGCCCATCGCGTACTGCCGGATGAGGAAGATCCCGAAGATGGTCGCCATGGCGGGAATCATCGCGCCCACATACGTGTTCACGAGTCCCAGGGCCTGCAGCACCAGAAAGAGTGGAAGCATGGCCACCTGGGCCGGGATGACCAGGCCCGCCACCAGAACCCGGAAGATCTGCGCGCGGCCGGAGAACCTGAGCTTGGCCAGCGCATAGCCCGCCATCGAGTTCAAGAAGAGGGAAATGAGCGTGGCCCCCCCTGCCACGATCACGCTGTTCAGGAAATACCGGCCGATGTTGAGCCGCGTGAAGAGCGCGGCGTAGTGCGAGAGCGTGGGATGGGCGGGCAGGAGCCGCGGGGGCAGGCTGTTCGCCTCTCCCGTGCTCATCAGCGAGCCCGAGACCATCCACAGAAGCGGGAACAGCGTGCCCAGCGCGGCGATGCCGAGCGCCACGTGCAAGACGGTGGACGCGCCGCGCCGCTTCACGTCTCCTCCCGCCGCCACGCCAGCTGGATCATGGTCACCGCCAGCACCAGGGCGAAGAGCACGAACGCGATCGACGCCGCCGAGCCCAGGCGCCACCAGCGGAAGCCCTCCTGATACATGTAGAGGACCATCGACAGCGTGCTGTTCAGCGGCCCGCCCCCCGTCATCACGTAGGGCTCGGCAAAGACCTGGAAGAACCCGATGGCCGTGATCACGCCCACGAACACGAACGTCGGCGCGAGCTGAGGCAGGGTGACGTGCCACAGGCGGCTCCAGTGGCCCGCTCCGTCCAGGTCGGCGGCTTCGCGCATCTCGGCGGGAATCCGCTGCAGGCCCGCGAGGAAGATCAGCATGTTGTAGCCGAAGGAGCGCCACACCGCGACCACGATGATGGCGGGCATGGCCCAGCGGGGATCTCCCAGCCAGTCCACCGGGCGGATTCCCGCCGAGCCGAGCGCGGCGTCGAGGAGGCCGAAGCGCGGGTGGTAGAGGTACTTCCAGACGATGGCGACGGCCACCAGCGTGGTGACGAAGGGCGCGAAGTAGGCGGTGCGGAAGAAGCCCTTCCACCGGGTGAGCCGGGAGTTGAGGAGCAGAGCGGCGGCGAGCGCGGTCAGCACCGAGAGGGGAGCGCCCACGAACGCGAAGTAGAGCGTGTTCTTGAGCGCCGACCAGAACATCGGCGCCTGGGCCAGGGCCCGGTAATTCGCCCCGCCCACGAGCCGCACGTTCTCGGGGTGGCCGATGGCGTAGAGGTCGAAGTCCGTAAGCGAGAGTGCCAGGCCGGTGACCACCGGCAGGAAGAAGAACGCCGTGATCAGGATCAGGGCCGGTGCGAGAAAGACCCACGCGGCCCGGGCCTCTCCCCGCTCTCCCGGAGCCCGGCTCATCGACCCGCCTTCCGGGTGGGCCGGTCCAGGAGCCAGCGCCGCCGCTCCAGGATGCGGTTCACCTCGTTCTCGAGCCGCGCGAGGGCCGTGTCCGCCGGCATGCCGCCCCGGATGGACTGTTCGCCGTAGTCGAAGATCCGGGTCGCAATCAGCTCCCACTCGGGCACCTGCGGCGTAGGCACCACGCGGCCGAGTTGCTCCTCGAAGGCGCGGGCGGCGGGGTCGTTGGCGAGCGAGGTGTCACGCCAGGTCTCGAGACGCGCCGGCAGGTCGCCGGTGAGGTGGTAGAACTTGAGCTGTTGCTCCGGGCGCGAGAGGAACTCCACCAGCTGCCACGCTTCCCGCGGGTGGCGCGAGGCGCGATACACCACCAGGCTCGATCCGCCGGCGAGTGACACGCCGGATGCGGCTCCGTCCGGTCCGGGCATGGGCGCCGTCGCCCACTTGCTCTGGAAGTCGGGCGGTGTGCGGCGCCGGAACTCCCCGATGTTCCAGGGGCCGGTGATCCACATCGCGTACGTGCCGCGCTCGAACTCCTGATAGATGTTGCCGACCTCGTTGATGCCCAGCCGCGGCGCCAGCCCGCCCCGGAAGAAATCGAGATAGAACTGAAACGCCTTCTTGAAGGGCGGGTCGTCGAACGCCCCGTACCGTCCGCCGTCCCTGAGGATGGGCGAGCCCGATTCGAGCGCGAAAATGGTGGGGGGCGGCCATTCATTGGTGGGGATGTAGATGGGGTAGGCGCCCGGGTCCTCCCGCGCCTTGATGGCGCGGAGCGCGGCCATCCACTGGGGCCACGAGGTCGGCGGCGAGTCGAATCCGGCCCGCGCCAGAATGTCCTTGCGGTAGAAAATCAGCCGGGTGTCCACGTACCAGGGAATTCCGTAGACGGTGTCACTCAGGACATTCGTGGCCCAGATGCCGGGGAAGTAATCGGTCGCGCTCACCGTGGGCGTGATCTTGAGGAGCGAGTCGAAGGGGACGAGGGCGCCGAGGGCGACGTATTCGGGGACCCACGTATTGCCGAGCTGGGCGACGTCCGGGCTGGCGTGACCGACATAGGCGGTGAGGAGCTTCTCGTGCGCGGCGGTCCACGGGATCTGCTGCACGTGCACGTGGACTCCCGGATGCTCGGCCTCGAACTCCGGCATCATCTGTTGCGCGACTTCACCTTCCCGTCCCATTCCCCAGAAGTCGATCACCACTCCGTCAGGGGTGGCCTGCGCGCGGCACGAGGCGAGGGTGATGAGCACGCCCACTCCGGCTCGTCGCACCCAGCCTGAAAGGCCGGGCCCGACACCGCGCGGCGCTTCAAGCGCAATTCCTCTCCCTAGCAGCGGCCCGTCAGCCATCCGCCCGAAAAGCCGGCCCGGCAGAGCCCGGTCACAATGTGGGCGTTTCCGCGCAGGAGGCGCCAGATCAATCCGGTGCGGTAGTTCTCCACCATGGCGAGCATCGGTCCCTGATCGATGCCGAGGTAGTCGGTGTCCACCCAGCCGACGCCGGAGACGACGTGCCCCTGCGAGGGGCTGGCTGACGTGGGGAAGGTCGGGTTGACCGCGTCGAGAAAGCCGTACGTCGAAAAGAGCGCGCCCCCGTAGCTATGGCGCATCGCGTAGAGCGTGGGGACGGCGATCTCGGGCGCGAAGGGGACCGACCCGCCGGCGGCGGTGGGCGCCACGGTGCCGTCATCCTGGATTTCCGTGAACGAGGCGCCGCGGGCGTTGTAGGTGTGGAACTGCCGGGACTGCCCGGAGACCGTGAGCGTCGCGTCCACGGGCCCGTCGGAGGCGGTGAGTCCCCAGAAGCCGGCGCCGTAGGCGGACCACCGTCCGGGGTTGGCGACGGCGTACGCCTGCTGCGCCAGCGTTGCGCGCCGGGAATTCTCGAAGTAGTCGATCCCGCGCCCCCGCATGTACGCGTCCTGGATTCCGCGGAAGTCGATCCAGACGTGCGAGAACTGGTGGCCGAAGAGGGGCGCGAAGCCGAGGTAGGTCTGTCCGTAGAACGTGCCCCACTGGTATCCGCCGGTCCAGGCGGCCCAGGCGGTGGAGTCCACAGCGTGCGTCGGGGAGCCGAGCGCCAGGATGTAGAGGATCATCCCTTCGTCAAAACCCTTCCAGTCGTACGCCAGGAACCCGCTCTCGGGGGTCCAACCCATGGCCACGAGGGGCGCGCGCGGCTGGATCCAGCGCCAGTCGGCGCGGTCGTAGAGCGACTCGGCCACCGCGCGGATGGCGGTCTCGGTCGAGTCGGAGCCACCGAAGTACGACTGACACGTGAGGACCCCGGCGAGGAGCAGGCCGGTGTCGATGGTGGAGAGCTCCACCGTCTGGAACCGCGCGCCGGTATTCATGTCGAGGAAGTGGTAGTAGAAGCC
>DATMOQ010000336.1:0-2680 GCA_035568195.1 Gemmatimonadales bacterium | reverse complement strand
CGCGAATGTGCGCCCTCAAAAGAGTCAAAGTACGTCAGGTAGAAAAAGTTTCGCACCCAGCGGTCGATGCCGAGCAGGTTGAACGGGGTCGGCGAGATGAAGTAGAGCGGCACAGTGTTGGTGTGAAAGAACGCGCGTATGTCCGATATGCCGTACAGCCGGCGGCGCGGTCCGGGCTCCGGCCCGCCGGCGGGCACAGTCACGGGTGGGCCCGCCGCAGGGACCGCGGCGGGGGAACGGGCGCTGCGGTCAGCGCGACGGCGATGAGATGACATAACTCCATCCGATAAGCATTCCACAAGCGAGGGCCCCGCCCATGGCCGTGTCGACGTGTGGAGTGCCTGAACGCCGGCCCAGCAATGCTTGAAATCTCTGTGGATCTTCCTGGGCTAGATGGACCCACGGTGGCCGGGCTCGCCTGTCTACGCTCCTGTTGGCCGGCGCCCACCTGCGCCAGCAGACCGTGTCACCCTGCTCGCACGCGTCTGCAACACCGACGTCCGCAACCGTCTCGATTACCATGGCCATCAACACCTCCCACGAACAGACCGCCCCCTACTCGCCAAAAACGGGGAGTTCTATGCCACTTTTCACCGTCACAATGCGTTCCGGGAGAACGGACACAGAAAAGGACGCAATATCCGCCGCAATTCACGAAGCAAGCGTCAGCGTTGGTTACCCTGAGGACGACCACTTCCAGAGGTTCATCTCTTTGCAAGAAGCTGACCTTCGCATCAGCCCTCTTTATCCCGATCTGCAGAAGCCTCGCAGCGAGCATGTCCTGATGATCGAGGCCCTGCTCTCATCAGGGACTGAGGAAGACAGGAAGCGCTCGCTTCTTGCCGCGATCGTGACTCGCCTGCAGGCGGCAGGAACGGACCCAAACGACGTCATGGTCTTTTTCGGCGAGATCGACCGTGCCAGTAGTTCCTTTGGTGGCGGCCGTCTCGCCCCGCCGGTCGAGGTGCGGCCAAAAATCTAAAGTCGCGCGAGGACTAGATGGAAGCGTAGGGATTGCCGCCGGCTGCACGGGTGACTGCGGGACCGTTGAGCGGGATGTCAACCGGGATGGTCTGACGGATGATGCCGGCTGTCGTCTTCGGTGCGGTTGCGGCTTCTTGTTCGGCCTGGCGCTTGGCAGCCTGTTCTCGGGGAGCTCTGGCACCTAGGCTATTCATCCGCTCTCCAACCGCTTTCGCCACGGCCTTGGCGAAGTCGGCCGTCGACGGTACACGCTTCAGACGAGCACGGCTCCGCCGTCGACGGTGATGGATGTTCCCGTGGCCATTGGCTGCTGCATCGCGTACACATAGGCGAGCGCGATGTCGTCGGGTTCGCCCACACGCCCGACTGGCAGCTGAGATGCAAGGCTCGCGTACATGGTGGATTCCTCCTCCTCGGTCATCGATCCCCATAGCGGACTGCGCGTGACACCCGGTGCAACAAGATTTACCCGAATCGGCGCCAGCTCGAGCGCCAGCTCTCGTGTGAGTGCCTCCATCGCCCCGCATATGCTCGCACCCAGGGCCCACCCTGGGGCGGGACGCTGGCCGGCATTGCCGCCCGTCAGCACGATGGACCCGCCCTCCTTGAGTGCTCCCGGCATGACGACGGCCCGCACGACGCTGATCGCCCCGATGTACCGGGTCTCCCAGAAACGCCGGATCACCTCCGGTGTGAGATCGGCGAGACGGGTCAATTGGAGCGCCTCGCCGGCGGTGTACACGAGGTGATCAACGGCTCCCGCCGTGGACACAAGCTGTGCCAGTGACTCCTCGCTGGCGATATCGACCGTGTAGCCCGCCGCACCCGCGGGAAGGGAGCTGACGGCACGGTCGACGCTGGCCTGACGCCGCGATGCGACGATGGGCTGTGCGCCACGCTCAGCGACGGCACGCGCGACCGCCAGGCCCAGACCTGACGTCCCACCTACGAGTAGAACTCGATTACCGGTCATCGACATGGCTGGCCTTTCGTTCAAAAGAGCGGTAACGCCACTGTCCCGCAGCGGGACCCGACTTGTCCAAGACCCAGCACCGTCCCAATCCCGCCCGCGCGAAGGCATCTTTGGAGCGAAACCCATCCCTACACGCAGCCGACTGGTAACCCTCCATATTCGGTTCCTGCATATTCCTCCAGTGCGACGGCCGAGGGGGAGGGCTTCGCATCAAGCCGCCAGGGACCCACTCGACCAGCGCTAGGCGACCATCCCCGTTCTCCTCAGCTGTGCAGGGAGGACAGGTTGAACGTCACGCCTGTCGGATCGGTCGCGGTTGCGAGTCGACCGTAGGGGGTTTCCTCAATCGGCTGTAGCACGGTGCCGCCGGCGTCGGTGATGTCCTGCAGCGTCTTGTCCAGGTCCTCGGCGCCGAAGAAGGTGCTCCACTGAGCCGTACTTCCGTCGGCCAGGCTCTTGTCGCCGTCCTTTATCCCTAGCAGCGGCTGATCATCGAACCATGCAGTGAAATAGCGGAATTCGTCACTGTCGGCCACCTGCTCCGTGTGCCAGCCGAACACCTCGCGGTAGAAGTTGATTACGGCGCGATAGTCCCGCGTGGTCAGCTGGTGCCAGACCGGGGCCCCGGCCTCGCCAACCATCTCAAAACCAGCAGCTTCCAGGGGCTGCCATAAGCGGAATGCGGCACCTGACGGGTCGGTCACCGCTGCCATCACGCCCTTA
>DATMOQ010000335.1:0-2328 GCA_035568195.1 Gemmatimonadales bacterium | reverse complement strand
GTGGTATGATGCACGTGATGGCCTGTTCTATGGATTAAGTGTGGTAACTCAATCCTCTCGTGAACGGGCCATCTTTTTATGGTGCCACACCGCCGGACAGGATAAACTTCACATAACGTCCCCGTCCCCTGAATAACCCTCTATGCGACCAGTTCTCCCTGCAACCCAGCTTGCTCGGGCAAGAGATGGGTCACGGCTACGGACTTGACCATGCCCGCAAGGACGGTTCATTGGTCGACTACCAAGATCCGTGGGACGTGATGTCCACCGCCGAGTGGCCGACAACGCAACCTGACGCGGACTACACCAGCATCGGCCCCGGTCTCAACGCTTGGAACATGCGCTCGCGTGGCTGGCTCGAAGAGTCCCGCGTCTGGTCGAGCCCCGGCGCCTCCGATACCACGATCACCCTGCGTCCGCTACACCGAATCGACCTTCCCGGATTGCTCGCGGCGCAGCTCGGTCCTTTTCTGGTAGAGCTCCGGGTGGCGGAGGGTTGGGACGCGGGAATTGGACAGTCACGCGTGCTCGTGCATCGGTTCGAAGACAATCACTCGTACCTGATGACCGGCACGGAGGGCGAGCAATCGCTGGCGGCAGGCGGTGCGTTTCAAGTCGGGAATCAGTCTTGGCCGTCCCGGCCCTATTTTCGGGTGGAGGTGACCGAGATCAACGATCAAACCAAGACGGCGACTCTGCGCCTTTCGTACCGCGCTGCCGATCCGCCTCGGGTTCCGCAATACGCTGGGACTCCTTTCGGTGCTATCGACGCTGACGGCGGCGGCATCTTCCTCCTTCCCGGAGGCCGTGTCATCCCGCTCCCCCCGCGGGGCCCTGTCACCGACCTGATCGGCCTGATTGCTGACTTCGCTACTCAAGAGCTTTCTGGTGATGTTGCGCTGGGGATAGCTCAACGCCGGTCGATACTCAACTCGATTGTTTCACTCGCCGCTCAGCTCTATGACGAAAACGACGTCATCTCCGAACCACCGCCCCGAGGCGAGCTTGAGCCTGCGGCGTCCTTTGCGGATGATTCTCCGGCCGACCGGCGACACCAGGCCGGGCCCGCCGATGTCGAGTATCGATAGGAGCACGCGGATGAGCTTCAGGTCCGTCACGAGTGACGACCAGGGCAACCTCTACGCGATCAGCAACGATGACGAGCTCTTCTACTACCGAGACGAGGCCCGAAACGGCTCCGCGTGCTGGGCGTTCGACGGTGTTGGTCAGAAGATCGGAAACGGCTGGGGCGACATCCACCGCATCTTTTCCGGCGGTGACGGCATTCTCTATGCGATCACCTGGGACGGCCACCTGCTCTTCTTCCGCGACGAGGCCCGCGACGGCTCCGAGCGGTGGGCATTCGGCGGCACTGGTCAGGACCTCGGCCGGGCCAAGACGCCGGACGGCGCTGACGCTGGCTGGCTCAGCTTCTGGACGGTGTTCTCTGGCGGCGATGGCATCATCTATACGATCACCTTCGACGGCGACCTGCTCTACTTCAAAGACCTGGCCCGGGACGGGAGGAACGTCTGGGCCGCGGGCGGGGCGGGTCAGCGAATCGGCACCGGGTGGGGTGACTTCCTGCAGGTCTTCCCGGGTGGCGATGGTGTCATCTATGCCGTCAACGCGCGCGGCGCGATCCTCTATTACCGCAACGAGGCCAGAGACGGCACCAGGCGCTGGGCCTTCGACGGGGTCGGTCAGGAGATCGGCCAGGGTTGGGGCGGGTTCTGCGCGGCGTTCCCCGGCGGCAACGGGATCGCTTATGCTCTTACGCCGACGGGGACCATGTTCTATTACCGCGACGAGTCGCGCGACGGCCGGTTCGGCTGGTCCTTCGAGGGCCGTGGCCAGATCATCGGGCACGGCTGGAACACCGCTCAGCTCGAGGGCTACTGCTGGCCCCTCTCGGTTTTTCCGGGCGAGACAATCGACTTTCATATTGCGGCGCCCGCGGGTTGCCAAGTGGACTATCTGCGGCTCGACGCTCAGCCGGACGACGCCCTGGGAAGTGCCGTGGGATCGCCTATGAACGTGTCACCGGTGGAACAGGTTACCGCTCCGGACTGGCCGAGCAACGGCTGCGGGTGGTCGACCACCTTCACCCTGACGGTGCCGGCCGAATGGGCCTCCGATGTGTATTCCGCGCGCTGCACAGATCCGGCCGGCACACAGTTCCACATCGTTTTCGTGGTGAAGCCGGTGGCGCAACGGCGCGGCGATCTCCTCGTGCTGGCGAGTACCAATACCTGGAACGCCTACAACATGTGGGGCGGCTACTCGAAGTATGGACCCGCGATTCCTGATGTCCTCACCTTTATGCGT
>DATMOQ010000334.1:0-2572 GCA_035568195.1 Gemmatimonadales bacterium | reverse complement strand
CGCCGCCCTCGCAAACTCGCGCACGATGTCGCCGGCGGGCTCGATCCGGTCAATTCCCGCCACACTCTTGCCCGCCTGCCAGTAGTCCTTGGATGAGGTGCCCTCGAGCGCACCGCGCTTGAGACTCCAGGTGGACCGCAGGGCATAGATCATGCGCATCCACCCCTTGGTGCGCCGGTGCCGGAGCAGCCACCGGGCGACGAATCCCGCGTGGGTGCCGACCCGCTCGACATAGGGCGTCCGGATCACCGCCAGCGGTACCCCGGTGACCCGTTCGGTGAGCACGATGTCGTTCTCGTCGGCGTCCACGATGGCCTGTTTGTAGTCCTGGTGCGCGTGACATTCCGGCGTCGCGATGAACCGCGTCCCCAGCTGCGCTCCCGCGTAACCGAGCCTCAGCACCCGCGCGAAATCACCGGGGGATCCGATTCCGCCCGCACACACGAGGGGCACGCCCAGCGCGCCCAGCTCCTCCAGGAGCTCCTCGGCGCTACGGGTGCCTGCGTGGCCTCCCGCCCGATTGTTCACGCCGATCAGGCCTTGCACGCCGCCGTCGAGCGCCTTTACGGCCCACTTTTTCTCCGTGACGTCGTGATAGACCACGCCGCCGACCTGACGGACCCGCTCCACCACCCACTTGGGATTTCCCAATGAGGTGACGAAGAACCGCACGCCTTCTTCCAGCGCGATGTCCAACCAGCGGTGCATCTTCTCGAGGTACACGCGGGAGGACTGCTCGATGAGAACGTTCATCCCCACCGGCTTGGGCGTCAGCCGGCGAATGAGCCGGAGCCCTTCACGAAACTCGTGGCGGTGGACGTACACCATCGACAGCGGTTGGGTGATCCCGATGCCACCGGCGTCCGACACCGCCGCCACGAGCTCGGGATTGGAGCAGGGGTACATGGCGCCGCAGATGAGTGGCACAGCCACGCGTGCGTCCCGCGTCAGCGGAGTATCGAGGGAGCTCACGCGGGAGTAGTCGGGGCCAGGCGCCAGCGTACCGTGGCCGTAGCCACCACGTCTCCGGACGCGTCCGTCACCTGCGACTCGAAGTCATGGTCCTCGGCGGCGGCGATGGGAGGCACGGTCACTCTGGCGGTGGCGGTCAGCGTCCCCCGGGCTTTCTTCGTGTAGTCGATGGTCAGGCGGGTCACGATGCCCCGGATCCCTGGCGGCAGCGCCGTGGTCATTGCCAGCCCGCTGGCCAGCTCGGCCAGGTTCGCCAGGGCCACGGCGTGCACGGAATGCAGGTGGTTCCGGATCCCGCGCCGGTCGGCCATGCGGACCCGGACAAACCCGGGCGAGAGCTCCTCGACATACGGTCGCGTGGTGCCTGAATACGGGACCATCCAGCGGATCAGCCAACTGAAGACCCGGCGCCCGCCGGGGAGGGGGGCGAGGCGCCCCCAGGCGGAGCGCAATGTCGTTGCGGGATTGGGCGTAGCCATGGGGGATTGTACCACGGTGCAGCGCCATCAGCCATCAGCGATCAGCAGACCGCGTCGCTGACGGCTGACTGCTGACGGCTGACTGCTGTAGTTTTTGTCCATGACCCGCATTCACGACAAGCTCATCCTCATTACCGGTGCCAGCTCCGGCATCGGCGCCGCCTGTGCCCGCCGCTTCGCGGCCGAAGGCGCCCACCTCGTTCTCTGGGCCCGCCGCCGCGACCGGCTCGATGCCCTCGCCAGTGAGCTTGCCAAGGCCCACAGCGTCAGGATTCGCGCCGATCAGGTGGACGTGCGGGATCGCGCGGCGGTTGAAAAAGCCGCCCGGACGCTCCTCGAGGCGGGCCCGGCGCCCGACGTGCTTCTCAACAACGCGGGGCTGGCGTCGGGACTGAGCCTCGTGCAGGACGGGGATCTCGAAGACTGGGACCGGATGATCGACACCAACCTGAAGGGAGTGCTCTTCGTGACCCGCGCCATTCTGCCGGCGATGATCGCGCGGGGCAAAGGGCACGTCGTGAACATCGGGAGCACTGCGGGCCATCAGGTCTACCAGAAGGGCAACGTCTACAACGCCACGAAATTCGCCGTGAAGGCGCTCACCGAGGGGATCAATCTCGATGTCGCCGGAACGCCCATCCGCGTCTCGAGTGTCGACCCGGGATTTGTCGAGACCGAGTTCTCCCTGGTGCGCTTCCACGGGGATGCGGCGCGCGCCAAAGGCACCTATCAGGGGTTCCGGGCCCTCTCCGCCGCCGACGTCGCGGACACCATTTCGTACGTCGTCAACTTGCCGGAGCACGTGAACATCCTGGATCTCATCTTGGTGCCGTCGGCGCAGAGAAGCGTGCACCTGGTCGATAAGAAATGAGAGTTCATATTTTTTTTTCACAGAGCAAGCGCGCCTGTCATCCTGAGCGCCGGAGGCGCGAAGGACCTGTTTTGAGATCCTTCGTTAGGCTACGAGGACGAAGATGTCATAGAGCGCATGCGTCCACGCCGTGATCCCGAAGCCCCTCAATAGATAGAGCGCACTGAAGAACACCCCCGCCAGCGTCCGGTAGACAAACGAGTACAACGTCAGACGATCGCCGTAGCTCCCGATGTAGTGAACCGCCGAG